>NZ_PUWT01000018.1:0-192327 GCF_002968995.1 Photorhabdus hindustanensis | reverse complement strand
GGCCTGCCGCCAGCGTTCAATCTGAGCCATGATCAAACTCTTCAATTCAAAGTTTGATGCTCAAAGAATTCTGACTAATTAGTTCGTAATGAATTAACTGTTGTTCACTCTTCAAGACTTTAAAACGTATTTTTTTGTGATACGGTCTTGTGAGTGCCCACACAGATTGTCTGATTAATTGTTAAAGAGCAGGCTGAATCAAAAAATCACATTCTCGTTCAGCCGGGCTGCGTATACTACGCTGTTCGCCCGCAGAGTCAAGCGCTTATTGGCTTTCTCCCTGCCTGACCTCACAATGTTTATCAGCGTTGTGTCGGTCAGTGGTGGCGCATTATAGGGAATTCTTTGACGCTGGCAAGCATTTATTTGAAAAAAACTTTCATTTGAGGATTTTTTCTTCAACATGATGACATAAAGAACAAAAAGACTATTTTTTGATGCCTTTAATTGCTTTAGGTAAGTCTGCAAGACTATTTATTATCAAATCAGCCGCTTGTTCAGCTTCAGTGGTAACGGGTTTACCTGTGCGAACCAATACCTTAGTGCCAATTTTTGCCAGAGTCGCGGCTTGCATATCTTCGATTTTGTCACCAATCATAAAAGAAGCCGTCATATCGATACCAAGCTCCCTCTGCGCATCCAGCAACATACCCGGCTGTGGTTTGCGGCAGTCACAACTCTTCTTATATTGCCCTTCAGTTGCATCTGGATGATGAGGACAATAATAGATGCCATCCAAATCTACACCACGATCTGCTAGCGACCAATCCATCCATTCCGTCAGTTGCAAAAACTGCTCTTCATCGAAAATGCCACGGGCAATACCTGACTGGTTTGTGACTAATACCAGTGCATACCCCATCTTTTTCAATTCAATCATGGCTTCAATGACACCATCGATAAATTGAAAATCATCTATTTCATGTACATAACCATGATCGATATTTATTGTTCCGTCACGATCTAAAAATACGGCAGGAATACCTTGTGTCACCCGATTGCTCCAAGAATGTTAAGAAGCCCTCAGTATCGCACGATTTAGCCATGAATGAGAATGCAGCAATTAATTTATTCACAGTTGACTTAGACGTCTAGACACCTTAACATCCGATCCAACGGGTGGTTTGCTTTCTCAAAAATGTTCAAGCTATCAATTTTCAAAATTTTTATAAAAACAAATAAGAATAAAAATGATAAAACTGTCTCATATCAATAAAATATTCCAGCAGGGTGCCCGTTCTATTAACGCGCTTTCAGATATCAGCCTGCATGTTCCGCAAGGGCAAATTTACGGTGTCATTGGCTCATCCGGCGCAGGTAAAAGTACACTGATTCGCTGTGTAAATATGCTTGAACGTCCAACTTCCGGGCAAGTACTGGTCGATGGTCAGGATTTAACTATCTTATCTGATGGTGATTTAACCCGTGCACGTCGTCGTATCGGCATGATTTTCCAGCATTTCAATTTGCTGTCTTCAAGAACAGTATTTGGCAACATAGCTTTACCTTTGGAATTAGATAACATTCCAAAGGCCGAAATCAAAAAGCGGGTAGACGAGTTATTGGAGCTTGTTGGTCTTACAGATAAGCATGATGCTTATCCAGCAAATCTCTCTGGCGGACAGAAGCAACGTGTTGCTATTGCTCGTGCTCTGGCTAATTCACCTAAAGTACTTTTATGTGATGAAGCAACCAGCGCTCTGGATCCCGCAACAACACGTTCTATTCTGGAATTATTGAAAGACATTAATCGCCGTCTGGGGCTAACCATTCTGTTGATTACACATGAAATGGATGTCGTCAAACGTATTTGTGATCAGGTAGCCGTTATTAGTGGCGGGCAATTGATTGAACAAGACATTGTTAGTGAAGTGTTCTCTCACCCCAAAACACCTATCGCTCAGGCATTTATTCAGTCAACTTTGCATCTGGATATCCCTGAAGATTATGTACAAAAAATGCAAAGCCACCCAGCACCAGATCTTAGTCCATTATTGAAATTAGAGTTCACCGGTCAGTCTGTAGATGCTCCACTAATTTCAATGGCTGTACGTCGTTTTGATATTGATATGAATATATTAAGTTCTCAAATCGACTATGCCGGTGGCGTAAAATTTGGTGTGATGCTAGCGGAATTACACGGTGAAAATGGCAGCGTTGAATCAACGATTAAGTTTTTACAAGATCATCATGTGAAAGTAGAGGTTCTCGGTTATGTCTGAAGGAATGATTTTATTACTGGCTAAAGGCGTCTGGGAAACTCTAGTAATGACTTTTGTTTCTGGTTTCTTTGGCTTCATTATCGGGTTGCCGATAGGTGTATTGTTATATGTCACCCGTCCCGGTCAAATTATGGAAAATAGCAAGCTCTATCGTTTTCTTTCAGCGGTAGTCAATGTTTTCCGTTCTATTCCATTTATTATTTTACTGGTGTGGATGATTCCTTTTACCAGACTAATTGTGGGAACATCGATCGGTTTACAAGCTGCCATTGTCCCATTAACCATAGGTGCTGCACCATTTATTGCTCGTATGGTGGAAAATGCTTTATTAGAAATTCCATCGGGACTAATTGAAGCCGCCAGAGCAATGGGAGCAACCCCATTCCAGATTATAAAGAAAATTCTGTTACCTGAAGCATTACCTGGTTTACTCAATGCAGCCACAATTACCCTCATTACTTTAGTCGGTTATTCCGCAATGGGAGGTGCTGTAGGTGCAGGTGGATTAGGGCAGATTGGCTACCAATACGGTTATATCGGCTATAATGCAACAGTAATGAATACCGTGTTAGTATTACTGGTTATTTTAGTTTATTTAATTCAATTAAGTGGTGACCGTTTAGTCAAAGCCACAACACACAAATAATAAGATCATTTTAATAGCAGTACCTGTGTCGGTACTAATAAATCAGTATTCTATAGGGGTAAAGTATGTCTGTTAAATTAAGAACAATCGCAACTATCAGCGCTCTTTTAGGTTCATTAATTTTGGCGGGTTGTGGGCAAGAAAAACAAGATCCAAACCATATTAAAGTCGGCGTTATCGTCGGCGCAGAGCAGGAAGTTGCTGAAATTGCGAAAAAAGTAGCTAAAGATAAATATGGTCTTGATGTAGAGTTAGTAACCTTTAATGATTTTGTATTACCAAACGAAGCGCTGAGTAAAGGTGATATTGATCTGAATGCATACCAGCACAAACCCTATATGGATCAGCAAATCAAAGACCGTGGTTATAAGATGGTCATAGTTGGCAACTCTTTTGTTTATCCAATTGCGGGTTATTCCAAAAAAATTAAATCTTTGGATGAATTACAGGATGGTTCCCAAATTGCGTTACCAAACGATCCAACGAACTTAGGCCGTTCTTTATTACTGTTACAGAAACAAGGTCTAATTAAACTGAAAGATGGCATAGGTTTATTGCCAACAGTTTTAGACATTGTTGAAAACCCTAAGAATCTAAAACTAGTCGAACTGGAAGCTCCACAATTACCACGTTCACTGGATGATCAAAAAATTGCTCTGGCAATCATCAACACAACATATGCCAGCCAGATTGGCCTGACTCCAGCAAAAGATGGTTTATTCGTTGAAGATAAAGATTCTCCATATGTAAACCTACTGGTTAGTCGAGAAGATAATAAAGATGCTGAAAACGTTAAGAAATTCGTTAAGGCATATCAATCCGACGAAGTTGATGAAGCTGCCAATAAGATCTTTAATGGTGGTGCTGTGAAAGGTTGGTAATCTTTCATATTACGCTCATCGATATTAGAATAATCAGGCGGACAGATTGTCCGCCTGATTTATTATGGCATCATGTTTTCGGTATTTTTTGTTAACCTGATCTACTCGCTTAACTCTAACAGTAAAAATTCGAGGATCTATAATGCGTAGGCTACTTGCCTCTTTGTTAGCACTGTCCATAACAGGATGTTCAATGCAACAAACAACATTTACTGACTCTTCCCAGTTATCAGATATGAGACTCACAAAACTATCAACTGGCGAAAAAAAACATTTTTCCTCATCCGTAAAGCTATATACCAAGAGTGAAGAATTATTAGGTGCCTCATTTAAAGATTTAGGGATTGTTTCTGGTCAATCATGTCGCAGCTCCTTACAAGATCCACCAGCGAATATCACCGTGGCTCGCAACCAGATGATAACCAAAGCAGCTTATTTGGATGCTAACGCTGTTTTATTGCATCAATGCGAAATATTATCAGGCCAAGGATGCTACCAGATAGCGATATGTGAAGGTTCAGCCCTGCTTATCACCCAATGACCGATTTCCATTTCACGCAGATAGGGGTTATCCACTCCCCTTATAAAGAAAAATTTGCCGTTCCCCGCCAACCAGGTCTTATTGAAGATGGTGGTGGGAAACTGCTACTTCTTCCTCCCTATAATCAACCGGATGCAGTTCGTGGTCTGGAACAATTTAGTCATCTGTGGGTTATTTTTATCTTCCATCAAACAATAGAAGGCGGCTGGAAGCCAATGGTGCGTCCTCCTCGTTTAGGTGGCAATGCAAAAATGGGCGTATTCGCAACCCGTTCGACTTTTCGACCAAATCCAATTGGTATGTCTCTGATTGAACTTAAAGGGATCGAATACAAGAAAGGTCAAGTTACTCTGGAACTGGGTAGCCTGGATTTAGTTGATGGTACGCCTGTTATTGATATTAAGCCTTATTTACCTTTTGCTGAATGTCAGCCACATGCAGTGGCAGGTTTTGCACAGCAAGCCCCTTCTACCGATATGGAAGTGATATTTTCGCCTGCCGCTGAGCAACAGCTCATCTCAGTTCAAAATATTTACCCGAATTTACGCCGTTTTATCAGTCAGGTTTTGGCTCAAGATCCTCGTCCTGCTTACCGGAGAGGAGAACAGGAAAATCGGGAATATGCAGCTCATTTACTGGATTTTAATGTACGCTGGAGAATCTGTGACACATTAACCGAAGTGGTCTCCATAGATCCCCATTAAAAATCAGCATATACCCTTTTGGCATCTTAAACTCACTGGTAGACTAAAGGCTTATTTTCGTTTTTTTATTGGCTGGCAAATTTTTGCCAGTCAGAAGCAATTTGCTGCTCTAATGGAACCTAACAATGCGTACTAGCCAATATCTGCTCTCTACATTAAAAGAGACTCCTGCCGATGCGGAGGTTGTCAGCCATAAGCTGATGCTGCGTGCGGGCATGATCCGTAAACTCGCTTCAGGTCTGTATAATTGGATGCCTACAGGTATCCGTGTACTCAAAAAAGTCGAAAAAATTGTTCGAGAAGAGATGAACAATGCCGGAGCGATTGAAATATCTATGCCCGTCGTACAGCCGGCAGATCTATGGCAAGAAAGTGGCCGTTGGGAACAATATGGTCCAGAGTTACTGCGTTTTGTTGACCGAGGTGATCGTCCTTTTGTACTAGGTCCAACTCATGAAGAGGTCATCACCGATTTGATCCGCAATGAAGTCAGCTCATATAAGCAGTTACCACTGACTTTATTCCAGATTCAGACTAAATTTCGCGATGAAGTTCGCCCTCGTTTCGGTGTGATGCGTTCCCGTGAATTCCTAATGAAAGACGCTTACTCTTTCCATGCTACCCAGGCATCATTACAAGAAACTTACGACAACATGTACGAAGCCTACAGCAAAATTTTTACTCGTATAGGTTTAGATTTTCGTGCTGTCCTGGCAGACACCGGTTCCATCGGTGGTAGTGCTTCCCATGAGTTTCAGGTTCTGGCAGCTAGTGGAGAAGATGATATCGTTTTCTCAACTGAATCCAATTACGCAGCTAATATTGAATTAGCCGAAGCTGTTGCCCCCGTTCATGATCGCGCTGTACCAACAGAAGAGATGCATTTGGTAGAGACTCCAAATGCAAAAACAATTGCAGAACTGGTTGAGCAATTCAATCTGCCAATTGAGAAAACCGTTAAAACCCTGATGGTTCACGCATCAGAAGGAACAGGTCATAAATTGATTGCCTTACTGGTTCGCGGCGACCACGAACTTAATGGAATCAAAGCAGAGAAATTATCTTTAGTTGCCAGCCCACTGACTTTTGCTACCGAAGAAGAGATTCGCTCAATTGTTGGCGCAGGCCCGGGTTCATTGGGACCTGTCAATCTACCAATACCCGTTATTATCGACCGCAGTGTGGCCGTAATGAGTGACTTTGGCGCAGGCGCCAATATCGATGACAAACACTATTTCGGCATCAACTGGGAGCGTGATCTGCCGCTACCAGAAGTTGCTGATATCCGTAATGTTGTTGAAGGTGATGCCAGCCCAGATGGTAAAGGGACATTACTCATCAAACGTGGTATTGAAGTTGGCCATATCTTCCAACTTGGCACCAAATATTCTGATGCCATGAAAGCGACAGTTCAAGGCGAAGACGGTCACAATCAGATAGTCACTATGGGCTGTTATGGTATTGGTGTTACTCGTATTGTCGCCTCAGCGATTGAACAAAATCACGATGACCGCGGTATCATCTGGCCTGATGCAATTGCACCATTCCAAGTTGCTATTTTGCCAATGAATATGCACAAGTCATACCGTGTTAAAGAAGTTGCAGAGAAACTGTATGCCGATCTACGCGCTAGCGGTATTGATGTTATTTTTGATGATCGTAAAGAACGCCCAGGCGTGATGTTTGCCGATATGGAGCTTATCGGTGTACCACACACTATCGTTATTGGTGACCGTAATCTTGATAATGGCGAAGTAGAATATAAACATCGTCGCGGTGATGAAAAACAGATGCTGAAACTAGACGATGTTGTTGATTGCTTGAAGCAACAACTAGGTTGTTAATTAGGATTATTGCAGTAATTTATTGAATAGTATGGTGATAATGGTCATATCGCAACAGAGCATTTTACGTTTCTTGCCCATTATCACCATATATACTGAAACTAGAATTATTTCTTCATATTACAAGATTTCGATTTATCGAAATGGATTTTACCTGTCTGAATCAAAGCGGAATCAAATTGCCCATCTTCCATTGAAGGACGGACGCTGTAATAACCTTCAACTTCAACATAAACCGGCGTTCCACCTTCCACACCGACTTGGTGATAGCCTTGCTCCAAATCCAGACTTTCCGTTACAGCATACCGCTTACCTGTACTACAATCTGTAAACAAAGCAGCATCAGCCATATAACTGTACTCACCCGCCAGTTTCTTCGGTTTTACCCGTTGCAGTTCATAATTGAATGATGATTCAATTTTATTGCCTTCAATATCGAGCATTACCAGGTTTTCACCTTTCGGCAGATAATAAGATTTCTGGTCATCTGATTTTGTCAGGTGAATTTTCTCTCCATCTTTCGCCCATAGACCGGATTCAAAGAATGACTGGTCACCATCACGAGTATCAAGATAAGTTTGTTCCAGAATATAAGTACCGTCATTATCCAATAACAGTGTGGTATCAATACCAGAACAATCAGCGCAAGGAAGAGTACCATGAAAAGTCTGATCTACTGGCTGTGAACCCGTTTGCTGTGCTGAGTTACCTTTACATCCCATCAAAGCAGATACGCCCACTGCAACTAACGCTGTCAAAAGTTTTTTATTCACATTTATCTCCACACAGTATAATGAACTCTATAATTCTCATCTTATAAGTAACACAAGGAACATAGCGACTATTCAAGCCTAATAGCGTAAGTACTGTCCTTCTTAAGGATGTTACCCAATAATAGTAAAATAACGTGGGCTGATTTTAATACTTTTGTCAGGAACTTGCTGTGAAATAAGACTTTTATTTATTTACTGTTCAGAATGAATAACCAAAGTTATTCATTAATCACGATTGATTTCCTGTGCTATAGTCATTAACAGTGCTTTTGAGTTACAATTTTTAACAACCACGGGCGGCAATAACCGCCACTAACCATAGTGGTGAGCGAATATGTCTATAAATACTGAATATCAACCAATTAACTGTGACGACTACGACAATCTTGAGTCAACTTGCCAACATCAGCTCCATCTCCACATAAAGTTGCGGGGCGGGGAAGTTATTGAAGGAAAAGCCTGTGATTTGGTTTTAAGAAAAAAAGTTGAATACTTGATAATTGAAACAGAAGGTAAACCCCGTGAATTGCGGTTAGATCATATTGCCAGTTTCAGTCACCCTAAAATTGGCACTATTACTATTGAACACTCTGAATCTTGATAGAAAACAGCCGCCTTTGGCGGCTTAACGTTTTATTTTAACAGCGTTTTATGCCAGTTAATTGTTAACTTTTCTCTTCCTTCTGCCGCTTCACTTCCCTTGGTGACAAAAACACCTAACGCTGCTATCAATTGTTCGTTGTAATAAAGCAATGGAATTCGTTCTCTAAACCACGGAGCGACCCCAAGCTCTTGCCACAATTTTTTACTATGCCGGGAGTGTTGACGCCCCACAATACTTATCATTCCCTGGACACCAAAGCGAATAGTCACTCGTTCATTATCAGCCGGGACCCTCACTTGAATACCGCAATCAGAAATATTCAATTCTCCTAAGCGATCCGGTAATACCAAAGTATTGCAAATATCCCACTCAAGAATAGTCTCTCTCAACGATTGACACTGAGGAACCAGCCAGAGTTTTTGCTTATAACGGCGTACATCATATTTACCAAATTGTAACCGAGGCTCAGCATCAGTACGAGCAAGAGCCACCTCATGCCAAAGCCGGCTAAGCTGTTCTCGTGAAGGCATTTTCATCTCATGGTAACCAAACCAACGGCGTAACAAAGCATTTCGTTTGGCTTCTGAACATACAACCAAAGACGAAATACCCAAAGCACCATCTTGGGTTATCAGCTCTTTCAAAGACTCATTCAGTAATTCATCTAGAAGCTGTTCTTGTTCACCACATAAACTTGCACTACGAGCAGCAGATTGAGGGAAATGCGGCCAACGTTGATTCAGTAACGGCATGATATGTAAACGCAGAAAATTTCTGTCATAACGATCATCTTGATTACTGTCGTCTTCAATCCAATTCAGACGATGTTTACTGGCATACATTTCCAATTCATTCCGGCTATAGTCAAGTAACGGACGTAACAATAATGTATCAGCAAATACAGCGATTGAAGGCATAGAAGCAAGACCTGCCGGACCACTACCTCGCTTTAATGCCAGTAAAAAAGTCTCCGCCTGATCATCAAGATGTTGAGCGGTTACCAAAATTTCGTCTTTTTGTAATTCGCGCTTGAATACCTGATATCGAGCCTCGCGAGCCGCAGCCTCAATCCCCTTTTGACGAGCATCTATCGTGACTCTTGCAGAATGAAACGCCACTTGCCAGTCATCACAGATCTGCTGGCAATGTTCAACCCATTGATCTGCTTTTAGGTTTAAACCGTGGTGAATATGCATTGCTCTTAGTTGAATTTCCTGATTATGTTGATTACGCCAATTAACCAGCAAATGAAGCAAAACAGAAGAATCTAACCCACCACTGAATCCAACCAGAATTTTCTTATATTCACCAAGCTGTTTAGCCAAAGTGAAAAATAGTCGCTCATTAATGTTTGTCATTACAGATTCAAGCGTTCTCTAATGTGCAATAATATAAATTCGTTATCGCCTATTTTATTCAGTTTAAGATCACTGCCCGTTAATAACACTTTCCGTCACTTTCATTAAAAATACAAAATAAATAAAGCAGAAACAGCAAGGGATGGAAGTAGCTGAAATTTATCAGTTACAATCATTTCCATCCCTCATTCAAACAATGAGTTCAGATATCAACAATAACCATATTGCATTAAGCGCTGATATCGGCGGTCAATTAACTCTTCAGATGTCAGATGATCAAGCTCTGCCAGATCAACCAACAACTGAGCTTTCAACGACGCGGAGATTGCTTCATAGTCACGATGGGCGCCACCTAATGGCTCTGAGATCACAGTATCGATCAATTCCAATTCTTTCAAACGAGATGCGACAATCCCCATCGCTTCTGCCGCCAAAGGTGCTTTTTCCGCACTTTTCCACAAAATTGAAGCACAACCTTCTGGGGAGATAACAGAATAAGTACTGTATTGCAGCATATTCACTTTATCACCAACACCAATCGCCAATGCACCACCAGAGCCGCCTTCACCAATCACAGTACAAATAACAGGCACAGACAGGCGGGACATTTCACGCAAGTTGCGAGCAATCGCCTCAGATTGACCGCGCTCTTCTGCACCAACCCCTGGATATGCGCCAGGAGTATCAATGAAAGTAATAATTGGCAGTTTAAAGCGCTCGGCCATTTCCATCAGGCGCAAAGCCTTACGATACCCTTCTGGCGCCGGCATACCGAAATTACGGCGAATTTTTTCTTTGGTTTCACGGCCTTTTTGGTGACCAATAACCATCACTGGACGCCCATCAAGACGAGCCAGACCACCCACAATTGCTTTGTCATCAGCATAAGCACGATCACCCGCAAGCTCTTCAAAATCAGTAAAAATATGCTGAATATAGTCCAACGTATAAGGACGACGTGGGTGACGGGCAAGTTGAGCAATTTGCCAGGCACCTAAATCTGAAAAGATTTTGCGAGTCAATTCCAGACTTTTTTCCCGCAAACGTTGTACTTCTTCATCCAGATTTATATCTAATTTTTCACCTTGACGGCTAACTGCGGTTAGCGAATCAATTTTCGCTTCCAGCTCGGCAATCGGCTGTTCAAATTCAAGAAAATTCAGACTCATAACATTCCTATTTTAGTCAAATTCTAATTCTACCTGCTCATTACCCAGCAGAGTTCGCAAATCTGTCAGAAGGTTATCCGTTGGCGTTACCCTCCACGTCGCACCAAATCTTAAACGGGCGCGGGCGTCTTCCCTCTGGTAATAAAGATGAACTGGTATCGTTCCCGAACGATGTGGTTCCAATGCACTACGAAGACGGTTCAACAATTGATCATCAATTTGCCTGTCTGACAGCGAGATAGCAAGCCCACGCGCATATTTTTCACGCGCTTCACTAATATCCATTAATTCACGAGCTGTCATTTTAAGACCGCCATTGAAGTCATCAAAGCTGACCTGCCCTGTAGCAATTAATATCCGGTCTTGTTCTAACAAATGCCGATATTTCTCCAAAGCATCGGAAAATAACATAACTTCTAGACGTCCTGAACGGTCATCTAAGGTACAAATACCAATCCGGTTACCCCGTTTGGTTATAATCACTTTGGATGCTAACACTAACCCTATCACAGTCGTTACCTGACCGCGCGGTGTTGGATTCACATCTTTTAACCTCAATCCATTAGTATAGCGCTCAATTTCTTTTAAATAACGAGTAATAGGATGCCCGGTTAAATAGAGACCCAACGTTTCCCGTTCACCGTCAAGAACAATCTGTTCCGGCCATTGAGGAATATTGGCATAAGAGCGTTCCACTTCTTCTGGCTCTTCAGCTAATACACCAAACATGTCAGTCTGACCAGTCGCTTCCGCTTTAGCATGTTGATCCGCCGCTTTTAGGGCATCTTCCAGCGTAGACATCAGTGCTGCACGGTGCGGCCCCAAACGGTCAAATGCCCCTGACATGATCAGTTTTTCCATCACTCGGCGACTTAACTTCTTGATGTCAACACGGGCACATAAATCAAACAGTTCTCTAAAATAACCACCTTTCTGACGAGCTTCGATGATCGCTTCAATCGGCCCTTCACCTACCCCTTTAATTGCACCGATACCATATACGATCTCCCCGTCATCATTAACGTGGAAATGATACAAGCCACTATTGATATCAGGTGGTAAGATTTTCAACCCCATGCGCCAGCATTCATCAATCAAACCAACAACTTTTTCTGTATTATCCATATCAGCAGTCATTACCGCAGCCATGAATTCAGCCGGGTAATGTGCTTTCAACCATAAGGTTTGATAAGAAACCAAGGCATACGCAGCAGAGTGAGATTTGTTAAATCCGTAACCGGCAAACTTTTCTACCAGGTCAAAGATTTTCATTGCCAGTTGGCCATCAATACCCAGTTTTTTTGCTCCGTCTTCAAAGACAGAACGCTGCTTAGCCATCTCCTCCGGTTTTTTCTTGCCCATCGCTCGTCGGAGCATATCTGCACCACCGAGAGTATATCCTGCCAATACTTGAGCAATCTGCATCACTTGTTCTTGATAAAGGATAATGCCGTAAGTTGGCTCTAATACTGGCTGTAAAGATTCGTGCTGCCACTGTATATCCGGGTATGAGATCTCTTCCCGGCCGTGTTTGCGGTCAATGAAGTTATCCACCATGCCTGATTGCAAAGGACCTGGACGGAATAAAGCAACAAGCGCGATCATATCTTCGAAGCAGTCGGGACGCAGACGTTTAATCAGATCCTTCATACCACGGGATTCAAGCTGAAATACCGCTGTTGTTTCAGCGCGTTGCAACATATCAAAGCTTTTAGCGTCACTCAGTGGAATTGCTGCAATATCAATCGGCTCCAGACCTTTCTTCGCTCTACGCGCGTTGATCATCTCTAATGCCCAGTTGATAATGGTCAGTGTCCTCAATCCGAGGAAGTCAAATTTCACCAACCCTGCATATTCCACATCGTTTTTATCAAACTGAGTAACCGGGTTCAAACCTTCTGGGTCACAATAGAGAGGCGAAAAATCGGTGATTTTAGTTGGAGCAATAACCACCCCACCCGCGTGTTTCCCGGCATTACGAGTGACACCTTCCAATTTACGCGCCATATCTATCAGCGCCTTAACTTCCTCATCCGCTTCATAGATTTCAGGAAGTTGTGGCTCCGCGGCAAATGCTTTCTCCAGCGTCATACCTGGATCAAGCGGTATCAATTTGGAAATCCTATCAACAAATCCGTATGGATGCCCTAGCACTCGGCCAACATCCCGGATTACCGCTTTCGCTGCCATTGTTCCGAATGTGATGATCTGAGATACGGCGTCACGGCCATATATATCAGCCACATGATCAATCACCAGATCGCGTTTTTCCATACAGAAATCGACGTCAAAATCAGGCATCGAAACACGTTCAGGGTTTAGGAATCGTTCAAATAGCAGGTCAAATTCCAAAGGATCGAGATCGGTTATTTTCAGGGCATAAGCCACCAAAGAACCAGCCCCCGAACCACGTCCAGGACCTACAGGAACACCGTTGTCTTTCGACCACTGAATGAATTCCATCACGATCAGGAAGTAGCCAGGAAATCCCATCTGGTTGATAACCCGAAGTTCAACATCGAGTCTCTCATCATATTCAGGACGTTTTTCTGCACGTACTTTAGGGTCCGGATAGAGAAATGCCAAGCGTTCTTCCAACCCTTGTTTAGATCTATCTATCAGATAATCTTCAGTACTCATTTCTCCCGTAGGGAATTGCGGCAGGAAATATTCACCAAGGCGAATAGTGACATTACAGCGCTTAGCAATTTCTACACTGTTCTCCAGCGCTTCAGGAATATCAGCGAATAGTTCACACATTTCCTGTTCACTACGCAGATATTGCTGAGGACTGTAATTTTTCGGGCGTTTGGGGTCGGCCAAAGTATAGCCATCATGAATCGCTACGCGAATCTCATGTGCATCAAAATCTTCGCTATCAATGAAACAAACATCATTAGTTGCAACGACTGGCAGGTTTTTTTCCGTTGCCAGTGCAACCGCGGCATGAAGATAACTTTCTTCATCTGCACGCCCAGTGCGGATCAACTCCAAATAATAACAGCCGGGAAAATGCTCCTGATAAAACTCAAGGCATTGGTCCACCATGACCTGATTACCACGTAGCAGGAATTTACCCACATCCCCCATACGGCCACCAGAGAGTAAGATTAGACCTTCTTTATGGTTTATCAGCCATTCTAGTTTAATTGTCGGACCAATCGCACCATATCCCTTCTGATAAGCCTCTGATATCAGCAACGTCAGGTTATGATAACCAGTATTATTGCGCGCAAGAATAGTGAGGCTAGCGTACTCATCACCAAGCAGTTCACTTTCTACATAGAAATCAGCACCAATAATCGGTTTTACTCCTGCTCCATGAGCACTGCCGTAAAATCTCACCAACCCACACAAATTAGTAAAATCAGTGATCGCAAAAGCCGGCATACCTAACTGCGCAACCTTTTTCACTAAAGGGCTGGTTTTGGCTAAGCCATCAATCATTGAATAGTCGCTGTGAACACGTAAGTGCACAAAACGGGGTTCGGCCATATATTTATCCAGATGATATCAATTTGAAGAATAGCGGTATTCAGTCAACCAGTTTACTTAAAAGCCAATTGCTCTCTTAACTGGCGCAAAGCTTTTACGATGATGCTCTGTCGCACCCAACTGAGCCAACTTTTCTAAATGAAATGCGGTCGGGTACCCTTTATGCTTAGCAAATCCATATTCAGGAAACAGTTGATCAAGTTCAGCCATTTCCCGATCTCTGGTAACTTTCGCCACAATAGAAGCGGCACTGATTTCAGCAACAAGTCCATCGCCTTTTATTACCGCTTGTGCGGGCATGGGTAATTTAGGGCAACGATTACCATCAATCAGCACATATTCAGGAGAAATAGGCAAATTAGCCACAGCCCTCTGCATCGCAAGCATAGTTGCATGCAGGATATTCAATTGATCAATTTCCGCCGGTTCTGCACGCCCTAAACTCCAGTACAACGCTTTTTCTGTGATCTCCAGATACAGTGCCTCACGGCGTTTTTCACTCAGTTTTTTAGAATCAGCCAAACCCACTATCGGCCGTAACGGATCTAAAATCACAGCCGCAGTTACAACTGCACCCACTAACGGGCCTCGACCAACTTCATCAACCCCAGCAATCAGACTCGCCTGAGGATATATAAATTCCATCATTTTCCTGCCAATTCCAACACGGCTTGTGCTGCTTGTTCGTCAGCATTACAACGAATGCTTTCATGCAAATGTAAAAATGTCTGTTTCAATACTTCAACTTTTTCATTGCCTTGTAGTAACGGCAACAATTTATCTGCAAGTTTTTGCGGCTGACATTCTTCCTGCAATAATTCTTTAACTAACTCTTCACCGGATAATAAGTTAGGCAATGAAACATAAGGCGTTTTTACCAGACGTTTTGCCAACCAGAAAGTTAATGGCTTCATCCGGTAACCAACCACCATTGGACATTTTGCCAACATACATTCCAAAGCAGCGGTACCAGAGGCCAAAAGCGCAGCATCACTTGCAATCATGATTTCTCGCGCTTTGCCATCCACAAGATGAACATTCAGCTCTGGCGCAACTTCCTGCTTAATGCGCTCAAATTGTTCACGCCGTTTAACATTCACCAACGGTACAAATACATGCAGATCAGGTATGCTTTGCTGCAATAACTGAGCTGTTTTAAGAAAATCCGCACTCAGCATCTCAACCTCAGAATGACGACTCCCAGGCAATAAAGCCAAGCAAACAGCCTCTGGCGGAATATCTAATAGTTCACGCGCCGCTGCTTTATTTGGTTGCAATGGCATGGCATCCGCCATCGTATGTCCAATAAACCGGCACGGAACATTAAACTTATCGTAAAACGCTTTTTCAAAAGGTAAGAAAGCGAGAACCATATCTGTAGCTTTACCAATTTTGAAAACACGTTTTTGCCGCCAAGCCCATACCGACGGGCTAACATAATGAATAGTGCGAATGCCTCGCTGTTTTAACCGACCTTCCAAGGTGATATTGAAATCCGGCGCATCAATACCCACAAATACATCAGGTTTCAATTCAGTGAAACGGGTTGTCAGATCCTTACGTATTTTCAGCAAACGAGGCAAACGTTCGAGAACTTCAACAACCCCCATTACTGCTAGCTCTTCCATCTCATACCAAGCTTCACAACCTTCAGCCTGCATAAGAGGACCCGCCACACCGACAAAACGGGCATTAGGTACTTTTACTTTTAAAGCACGAATCAAACCTGCACCAAGGATATCACCGGAGGTTTCTCCGGCGATTAATCCAATAGTCAGCGGACGCAGACTATCAATAGAAGAAATGGTAGCCAAAGGAGTATCCTTCATCTACTTAACGGATAATGCCGCGGGTAGAATTTGCCAAAAAATCACTGAAAATCTTTACATGCTGATTATTTTCAGCCAGCTCAGCAATTTCTTGTTGTGCTTCTTCTAACGTTTTTCCGTTACGATACAAAATTTTGTACGCATTTCTAATTGCATGCAATGACTCTTTATCAAAACCACGGCGTTTCAGACCTTCGACGTTGGTGCCAAAAGGTGTTGCATGATTCCCCTGAGCAATAACATATGGCGGAATATCCTGTACCACTCCGGAACACCCTCCCACCATAGCATGAGAGCCTATCTGACAGAACTGATGAATCGCACTCATACCACCAATGATGACATAATCCCCCAGGATAACATGCCCCCCTAAAGTACCATTATTCGCAATGACACAACGATCACCGACAATACAGTCATGAGCAATATGGGCATTAATCATCAACAAATTATCATTGCCGATTTTCGTTACACCGCCACCTTGCACGGTGCCACGATGAATGGTGACACTTTCGCGGATACGGTTACGATCACCAATTTCAACTCGGGTTGGTTCACCGTGATATTTCAGGTCCTGATTCATTTCGCCAATAGAAGCAAATTGAAAAATCTGGTTATCACGACCGATTTTGGTTATTCCATTGACAACAACATGAGATTTCAGCTCTGTACCTTCGCCAATTTCAACCTGAGAACCAATACAACAAAACGGTCCAATACGAACATTAGCACCGATAACCGCGCCATCTTCTATAATAGCGCTAGGATGTATATAAGCGGTTTCATCAATCATAGACTAGACCTCACGACGGCGAGCACACATCATTTCTGCTTCGCAAGCTACTTCTCCATCGACTTTCGCTACGCCTCTACAACGCGCAACCCCTCGACGCTCCTTAATAAATTCTACTTCTAATATCATTTGATCCCCAGGCACTACCGGACGTTTAAAACGGGCACCATCGATAGCGGCAAAATAATAGAGCTCATTTGGCTCTAGTTTACCCACACTCTTAAATGCCAGAATTCCGGTAGCCTGTGCCATAGCTTCAAGGATCAGAACGCCAGGGAAAATAGGTTTGCCGGGAAAATGTCCCTGAAAGAAGGGTTCGTTAAAAGATACATTTTTTACTGCACGTAAGAATTTACCTTCCTCAAAATCAAGAACGCGATCCACCAATAAAAACGGATAACGATGTGGAAGTAGATCTAAAATTTCTTCAATGTGCAGAGTATGATTATCACTCATCTAAATACTCTTCCTGTCAAAAAGGACTAATTGTATTAACGACACGGCCCGCTTAAACCCCAAATCCAGAGTTCCCAGGCAGGCCGCAAAATAAAACACAACCAAAAATAAAAATATAGTGCAATTAAATCTAGTACAATTAAATATAGTGCAATTACTCGTTTTCGCCTTCCAGTTTACTCTCCATTGACTTAAGACGTTTATTCATTTCATTGATATTCATGACTAAAGCTGCCGTCTTACGCCAAACTTTATTTGGTTGTGCCGGAATGCCAGAGGAGTATACACCAGGTTCAGTGATAGGACGCATCACCATACTCATTCCCGTGACTGTTACCTTATCACAGATTTCCATATGTCCATTAATTACACTGGCGCCACCAATCATACAGTAACAACCAATTTTCAGACTACCAGCCATGATCACACCACCAGCAATCGCCGTATTGTCACCAATGATAACATTATGAGCAATCTGACACTGATTATCGATAATGACGCCATTGCCGATAATAGTATTATCCAAAGCTCCCCGATCGATCGTCGTACAAGCGCCAATCTCAACCCGGTCACCAATAATAACTGAACCTAATTGAGGGATTTTAACCCACTTACCACGATCATTCGCATAGCCAAAACCATCAGACCCAATCACTGCTCCTGATTGGATCAAACACTGTTCACCCATTTCAATATTGTGATAAACAGAGACATTCGCCCAAAGACGACTTCCCGCGCCAATACGCGTATTTTTACCAATAAAGCAGCCTGCGCCGATAACCACATTGTCACCAAGCACAACGCCAGACTCGATAACCGCATTGGCTCCAACAGCAACATTCTTACCCAAAGTTGCCAGAGGTGAAATCACCGCAGAAGGGTGAATATCCTGTGCGGGAACCGGTGTTGTATCCATAATCTGAGCCATATAGGCATATGCCAGATAAGGATTGGCGACAACCAGCGCAGGAATATTGCAATAAGGAAGATCTGACGCCTGGAGAACGACGGCGGCTGCCTGACATTCACCTAAACGCTCACGGTAACGACTGTCAGACAAAAAAGTGATCTGCTCGCTATTGGCAGAATGCATTGGTGCAATACTGGTGATAACAATATCGCCATCACCATGTAATTGTGCATTCAACTGCTGAGCTAAATCAGCCAATCGAATTGAAGACATCTATTATTTAACCTGTTTCAATACACTTGCAGTAATATTTTTGCCAGATACTGAATAAGCAACAGCATTCGCATCAATAACGACATCATAGCCTTCTTTGCCAGCCACTACTTTGATTGCGTCCTGAATACGACTTAGAATTTTGTTGCGTTCTTCCATCTCGCGACGACGGTGATCTTGTTCAAAAGCTTGAGCTTTTTTGGCAAATTCTTCACGTTTAGCCATCACATCTTTTTCCAGCTTAGTACGCTCACTGGATTTCATAGTGGAACCATCACGCTGTAATTTCTGGATCTTGGATTGCAAGTCAGTTTCCATCCGTTGCAATTCAGATGCGCGGTTTTTAAACTCATTTTCCAACTGCTTCGCAACTGCTTCGCGGGCTGGCAGCTGCTGAAAAATCTCACCAACATTTACAACGGCAATTTTGTCTGCTGCCTGAACGCCAGCAGAGAAAGCTAATGCAATACCAAAGCTTGCTGCACACAACCATTTTTTCACTATAAACTCCTTAAACCACGCTATCTGTAACCTATTGGAAAACTTAGTCAATACTCTGAAACCTACGATTTCAGAGCTTGCTCTATCAATAATAAGATAAAAACGCATTATCACCAGGTTTTGCCAATATTAAATTGGAATTGCTCTGATCTATCACCTTCGTAGTCTTTGATCGGCTTAGCATAAGAGAATACCAGCGGACCTAAAGGAGACATCCATTGCAATGCAATACCCGCCGAAACACGGATATTACCTGGTTTACTGTAATCAGGTATGCCTCTGCTCTTCATAGCAGCAGAATCATTCCAATAGGTATCCCAAACCGTACCTGAATCAATAAAGAATGAAGTTCGGACAGAGTTCGAATACTTACTATCAAGGAACGGCGTTGGAGTAATCAGCTCAAGGCTAGCTACCGCCATTGCATTCCCCCCCACAGCATCGCGAGATGGGCTATCTTTCTTAGGATCATCTTTTCCATTCAGATAAATCGCTTTAGGCCCAATATTGTTAGAACGGAAACCGCGAACCGTACTGGAGCCACCTGCATAAAAGTTTTCATAGAATGGCAACTCTTTACCGCCTAATCCATCCCCATAACCTAAACGACCACGCCCCAAAATCACCCAAGTATGATCGTCATTAATCGGATAATACGCAGAAGTATCAAGAGTCACTTTATAGAATTCGTTATCCGAACCAGGAATAGTCACTTTACCATTCAGAGTCGATTTCACGCCGGATGTTGGGAAGAAGCCACGGTCAAGATTGTTATATGTCCAACCTATATTCAAAGCAAAGTCATCCGCTTTGAACTCAGCTTTACTTTTATAATCTGGTTTCTCACCCATAGAATTCAGATAGCGCCACATAGCTGCCTGAGGAAGCATATCAGACAGTGAGTTATGCACATAATTTAACCCAAAACGCAGGGAGTTATTTTCATTAACCGGGAAACCGAGGAAACCATCTATACCATAACTTTGGTTGGTATAGCCGGATAATTCAGCATCATCGGCTCTGAAATCGTTGTAGAATACCCGGCCACCAAGACTCACTCCATTAACTGTGAAGTATGGATCAGTGAAGGAGAGCTCTGCATAGGTTGAATAATCGTTCTTACTAGCATTAATCCCCACAGCATTACCTGTACCTAACCAGTTATCTTGCTGAGCACCAACCTGGAAGCTAACACCGCTTTCTGTACCAAAACCAACACCAAAGTTCAAAGAGCCGGTATTGCGCTCTTTCACTTTATAAACGACATCTACCTGATCAGGGCTGCCTGGTACACGCTGAGTTTCAACATCTACCGTTTCGAAATACCCCAAACGGTTAAGACGCTCTTTACCCAGTTCAACCAGATCACTCCCTAACCAAGCTCTTTCCATCTGACGCATTTCACGACGCAGAACAGAATCTTTAGTGGTGTCATTACCAGAGAAACGAATTTTACGAACATAGAAACGGTTACCCGCATCAATATTGACATGCAGCTTTACTGTTTTATCTTGATCATTGATTTCAGGTTGCGTCATCACTCGTGGATAAGCATAACCATAGCGACCAAGCAAGTTCTTAATGTCATTTTCCATTTTAGTCACCTGAGTCCCGTTATACAGAGATCCAGGCTCAATGGCAGCCAGCTTAGTAATTTCTGACTGATAACCCGCCATATTACCGTTTAGGTCAATACCTGATATTTTGTATTGATCCCCTTCGGTCATATTTATCGTGACATAAATACCTTTTTTATCTGGCGTCAAGCTGACCTGAGTCGAATCAATGTTGAAACGGGCATAACCGCGATCAAGGTAAAAACTGCGCAATGCTTCAAGGTCACCAGTCAGTTTTTGTTTCTGATATTTCTGATCGGCAGTCAGATTCCACCACGGCACATTATCTCTAAGTTGGAAACGATTCAATAGCTCATCAGAAGAAAATGATTTATTACCGACAATGTTAATTTGCTGGATTTTTGCCGAAACACCCTCAGCAAAAACCAGTTTTAAATCGACACGGTTACGTGGCAGTGGCGTAACAACCGCTTTTACACTAGCGTTGTATTTCCCCACACTGTAATAGAAATCCTCTAATCCTCTTTCGATATTGGACAGCATCGTGCGGTCAAGGGCTTCTCCGACCCGAACATGAGATGCCTCAAGGTTTTGTTTCAACATGTCATCTTTCACCGATTTATTGCCGGAGAAAGTGATGCTGGCAATAGTCGGCCGTTCTTTTACCTGAACAATAAGTGTATTGCCATCACGCAGGACACGAACGTCTTCAAAGTTACCAGTAGCAAATAGTGCATGAATGGTACGACCGATATCTTCATCGCTGACTGTATCACCTACGCGAACTGGCATATTCAATAATGCTGCACCTACGGCGACGCGTTGAAGACCTTCAAAGTGAATGTCCTGAACTACGAATCCGTCTGCACCGTATGCAGTGGCGCTGCCGAACAGCAGCGACGCTATGAGTAACTTTTTCATCGCCATCGTTGTAATGCGTCTTCCTAACCAGTCTTCCGCTTTAAAAACGGGAGAAATCATTGAAAAGTGCAAGCCCCATCAATAACACCAGTATCATGGCACCAATGCGATAGCTGAAGTCTTGTACACGCTCGGAAACCGGCCCACCTTTTATCTTTTCGATAAACAAGAAGAGCAGATGTCCACCATCTAACACAGGTAATGGGATTAGGTTAATAATCCCAAGATTGACGCTTATCAGCGCCAAAAACATCAAATAATACACCAAGCCGGAATCAGCCGACACCCCCGCCCCTTTGGCAATAGAGATAGGCCCACTCAGGTTGTTAATTTTCACATCACCAACGATCAGCTTACCAATCATACTGACAGTTAATCGCATCAGTTGCCAAGTCTTATCTCCAGCCTGATACATGGCAGAGAAAGGCCCATATTGCTGAACGATTCTATATTCATCGGCTAATGGCACAACTCGCAGTTCCACACCGGCAAAACCAACTTTCCTACCACCGGATTGTTGTTTTACTTCCGGCGTCATAGAGAGAGAAATAATATGACCAGCCCGATCCACGGAAAGTTCCAACGGGACATTCGGATTATTACTGACAAAGGATGTAAACGTATGCCAAGCATCTATTTCCTGATCACCGACTTTAACTATCCTATCCCCCTTTTGCAAACCCGCTTTTTCTGCTGCGGAGCCAGGGATAACTTTTTCCACCAGAGAATCCAAATGAGGAGCGACAGGCATAATCCCTAGAGATAACACAGGGTCCTGCTTATCAGGATCAAAGTTCCATTGCCGCAAATCCAGAATTTTCTCTACCGGATATGATGAACCAGGAGAGATAACCTGAACGGTCATATTATCGTCACCTATCTTGCCCACCAGAGCAAAACGAACTGAATTCCAATCAGGCGTTTCGATACCATCTACGGATTTTAGTTCCATTCCCGATGAAATATTTGCTTGCGCAGCGATAGAATCTGATTTGATATCCGCAACAACAGGACGTATTGCCGGCACACCAATAATAAAAACTAACCAATAAACCACAGCCGCCAATAAAAAGTTAGCAATTGGCCCGGCACTGACAACCGCAGCACGTTGACCAAGTGTTTTATTATTGAATGCCATATGACGGTGTTCAGGAGAAACAGGTGAAACACGCTCATCAAGCATTTTCACATATCCCCCCAGTGGAATAAGGGCTATAACATACTCCGTTCCCTGGCGATCCATACGCCGCCATAGCGCTTTACCAAAACCAATGGAGAAACGTTCAACGTGAATACCACACTTTCTGGCTACCCAAAAATGACCGAACTCATGCACAGTGATCAATATGCCTAGCGCAATAATAAAAGCCGCCAGATTCCAGAGAATTCCCATCATATTTTTTAAACGCCGTCAAACAGAGAGATCAAAACACCAGCAATATCATGCCGGCAAAGACAGGGATCGCAGCAGTCAAACTATCAATACGATCCATAACACCGCCATGCCCCGGAATTAGCTGGCTGCTATCCTTAATACCTGATTCACGTTTGAACATACTCTCAGTTAAATCACCAAATACAGAAGCGATAACAACAATAGCAGAACACAACATAAGTTTTTCAGGCATTGCAGGTACTGGAGCATATTTCCCAAACAACCATGAAATAATGGCCGCTGTCATTAATCCTCCGATAAATCCTTCCAGCGTTTTTCCTGGAGAAACTTTCGGCGCCATTTTACGTTTACCTAAAGTACGTCCAAAAAGATAAGCGCCAGAATCCGCCCCCCATACCAGCAACATGACATACAGTAACCACCATGCTCCATAATATGAATTATCACCATATCCCTGAGTCCGTAAGACCATCATTCCACAGTAAAACGGCACTAATGTCAGGATACCAAACAAAAGGCGCAATAAAATGGATTTCTTCCAAATTGCAGCGGAAGAAGGGTAGGTAACAACCAGAAGCGTCGCGACAATCCACCAAATCATCCCCCCCCATAGGGCAAAAGTGATTTGCGGCTGTCCAATCAAATCAGTGAAATCTGGCAGAGTATACTGTAGGGCTAATAAACCAATAGCAAACAGAGCCGCCAGAATAGCCCGTTTCGTTTGGCTGAATAAGCCAGCAAATTGCCCCCATTCCCATGCGGCAAGGGCTGAAACAGCGATAATAACCAGCCCAAACGCTACTGGCGGCAGCAAAAACAGAGCGGCAATCACAAGAGGGATTAATATCACAGCCGTTATAAGGCGGTACTTCAGCAAGAGTTCCTCCTATGATCCCACATCGGCATCGTCTGGTATTGTTCCGCCAAACCGGCGTTCTCTTTTAGCAAAGGCATTAATTGCACCTTCAAAAACAGTTTCATCAAAATCAGGCCAGAGTATATCGGTAAAATAGAATTCTGCATAAGCTATCTGCCATAACAGAAAATTACTGATACGATGCTCACCTCCGGTTCTGATGACTAAATCAACCTGAGGCTGCTGGCTTAGATTCATATAATTATTAACTAATTCTTCAGTAATATCCTGTGGCTCAAGGGAATTATCTTTAATCTGCTGAGCAATTTTCTGAACATTTTGAACAATATCCCAACGACCACCATAATTTGCAGCAATATTAAGTCGCAGCCCCGTATTATTAGCAGTCAACTTAACTGAGCGATAGATACGATCCTGTAAACGCTCACTGAACCGGCTGATATCACCAATAACAGATAATCTAATATTATGCTTATGTAAGCTTTTGACTTCGCTATCTAGTGCAAAAATAAATAATTCCATTAAAGAACTGACTTCTTGCTCCGGTCGATTCCAGTTTTCACTACTGAAAGCGTATAACGTCAGTGACTCTATTTTATGTTTAGCCGAGAAACTCACCGCACTCCGTACCGCTTTAATCCCCGCACGATGACCAAAGGCTCTTAATTTCCCTCGCTTCTTTGCCCAACGGCCGTTACCATCCATAATAATGGCAACATGTTTAGGTAATAATGACGATAAATCGTTCTGATGATGATTGCTGGATAATATCACTCAATTAATCCTTTACTGGTCAGGGTAATTCTCTTACAAGTTCAGGCATCCAAACGTAAAAAAGCCGTGTCTGGTATCCACGGCCTGGGTAAAAGCCTAATTATCTGGAAGAGAACTTCCAAAATCTGGACCGTTAATTATATCAACCAACAGTTATACGCAAACTATACCATCAGGTAAAAATGCGGACAAATACCCATTTGCCAATCCAAGACTACCTGATAAATGAACGAATAGTCTTCATAGCCAACTCTCTTGCGAGATTATCAATCTGTAAGACCTCCTCAATGCTCTGAGGTTCCGGTAAATTTAATTTTTCTACAACCTGCCGGTTTATAATTGCAATATCTGTGAAAGAGATTCCATTTTGTAAAAAAACCTTAACGATCTCTTCATTCGCTGCATTCAAGGCTGTCGTTGCAGCCTGGCCTGCGTGGCAAGCTTCAATAGCCAGTTTCAAACATGGATACCGTTCATAATCTGGTTTCGAGAACGTCAGTGTACCTAAAGAATAAAAATCAAGAGGTTCAACACCAGAAGCAATACGATTTGGGTACGCCATTGCATAGGCAATTGGCGTACACATATCCGGCGTTCCTAATTGAGCAATAACGCTGCCATCCTGATAACGGACCATAGAGTGAATAACCGATTGAGGATGGATTACCACTTCCATTTCCGCCGCAGATGCATTGAACAAGCAACACGCCTCAATATATTCCAACCCCTTATTCATCATTGTCGCAGAATCTACCGAAATCTTACGCCCCATCGACCAATTCGGATGAGCACAAGCCTGGTCCGGTGTAACAAAAGCCAATTGCTCCAAAGGAGTATGACGAAAAGGCCCGCCAGATCCTGTCAGAATGATATTAGCAATTCCGTGTTGTTTTAGATCTCCGCGTCCAAGGTTTCGCTGTATGACTTCAGGTAAGCTCTGGAAAATAGCATTATGTTCACTGTCAATGGGTAATAGTTGAGCATTATGTTGCGCCACCGCATCCATAAAAAACCGACCACTGGTAATCAGCGACTCTTTATTAGCAAGTAAAATCTGTTTACCCGCACGGATGGCCGCCAGCGTTGGTAATAAACCGGCAACACCAACAATCCCAGACATAACCTGATCAACATCATTCAACGCAGCCAAATCACACGCAGCCTGTTCCCCGAAAAATACTTCGGTTTTACAGCCTTGTTCAATGAGCAACTGACGCAACTCTTTTGCGGAAACTTCGTCCGCCATTGCAGCATATTGAGGCCGAAATTCCAGACATTGCTCAGCCATAACCTGGATATTTTTTCCTGCGGCAAGCGCTGTTACTTTAAATTTATCCGGATGATTGCGAACTACAGTAAGTGTACTTTTGCCTACGGAACCTGTGGAACCAAGGATGGTCAACCTTTTCATACTGATGCTCTGAATTGTTTTATTTGGTGTGTATTAATACTTGTCTGATTTGCCTGGCTATGAACGCTCATGACTTCAGAGAAATGCCGAATAAAAATAGCGCCGCAAGATAGCAGCGCTCAATATATCTCACGAAAGAGATTAGAACTCCATCAGTTCTTCTTCTTTCTTCGTTAAAGCTTCATCAACTTTTTTGATGAAATTATCCGTCAGCTTTTGAATATCATCCTGCGCACGACGCTCATCATCTTCACTGATATCTTTGTCTTTCAACAGCGCTTTGATTTTGTCGTTAGCATCACGACGAATATTACGCACAGAGACACGCCCCTGCTCAGCTTCGCCACGAACCACCTTAATCAAATCTTTACGGCGCTCTTCTGTCAACGGTGGCAAAGGAACGCGGATTGTTGTCCCCGCAGAAGATGGATTCAGCCCTAAATCAGAAGCCATGATTGCCTTTTCAATCGCCGGCGTTATAGTACGATCAAATACCGTGATAGCCAGGGTACGTGCATCCTCAGCAACAACGTTAGCAAGCTGACGCAAAGGCGTTGGCGCACCATAATACTCAACAGTGATACCATCCAGCAGACTAGGAGAAGCTCGGCCAGTACGAACCTTGCTAATTTGGTTTTTAAGTGCTTCGACGCTCTTTTCCATACGGTCTTGTGCGTCTTTTTTGATTTCATTAATCACGTTACAAACCCTTGGGAACTGGTTGTTTTCAAGCCATAAATCATTATGACCATGATTTGTTAAATTTGGCGTATCAGGCGACTCATCATACCGCCAAACATCTCTGGTGTCTTTGAACATTACTCATGAGAAATCAGGGTACCTTCATTTTCCCCCATCACCACACGACGTAACGCCCCCGGCTTATTCATGTTAAATACGCGAATGGGTAAGCTATGATCACGAGCCAACGTGAATGCCGCCAAATCCATAACTTTCAATTCACGCTCTAATACCTGCTGATAGGAGAGCTTATCAAACAATACCGCTTCCGAATCTTTAGCCGGATCAGCCGAATAAACACCATCTACTTTAGTTGCTTTTAGCACAACATCGGCTTCAATCTCAATACCACGCAAACACGCTGCCGAATCTGTAGTAAAGAACGGATTGCCGGTACCGGCAGAGAAAATAACAACACGACCATGACGTAACAAACTAATTGCTTCTGCCCAACTATAGTTATCGCAAACGCCATTTAAAGGAATTGCAGACATTAGACGGGCGTTCACATAGGCGCGGTGTAATGCATCCCGCATTGCCAGACCATTCATTACTGTTGCCAACATGCCCATGTGGTCGCCGACTACACGGTTCATTCCTGCTTCTGCCAAGCCAGCACCACGAAACAGATTACCACCGCCAATGACGACACCGACCTGTACGCCTAACTCAACCAGTTCTTTGATCTCCTGAGCCATGCGATCTAAAACGCTGGCATCTATACCAAAACCTTCTGCACCTTGCAGGGCTTCGCCACTGAGTTTAAGCAGGATACGCTGATATACGGGTTTTGCATTGGTTGCCATGATGTTCTGTCCTAAGCAGAAAAGTATATTGGGGATTGACATACATCCGGGTCATTCTGACCAGATGCAAAAACTCAACGCCTACTGGAATAGGCGGTTTAGATTAGATAAAACAGAACCGCCATTTGGCGGCCCTGTTTGTAAAAATTAAGACTATTTACTCATTGCAGCAACTTCTGCTGCGAAATCAGTCTCAACTTTCTCAATACCTTCACCCACTTCATAACGGATGAAGCTGGTCACTTTAGCATTGTTTTCTTTCAGCAGATCGCCGACAGTTTTGCTCGGATCCATCACGAAATTCTGACCTGTCAGAGAGATCTCGCCGGTGAATTTATTCATACGGCCAGAAACCATTTTCTCTGCGATTTCACGTGGCTTACCAGACTGCATTGCGATATCCAGTTGGATTTGGTGCTCACGCTCAACAACGTCAGCAGGTACATCGCTTGGGTTAACATATTCTGGCTTGCTTGCAGCGATGTGCATAGCCACATGCTTAATCAGCTCTTCATTAGCGCCTTCAGCCGCAACCAGAACACCGATACGCGCACCATGCAGGTAAGTACCCAGTTGTTCGCCTTCTAATACAGAAACGCGACGAATGTTGATGTTTTCACCGATTTTAGCAACCAGTGTAGTACGCTGCTCTTCGAACTTAGCTTTCAGCGTTTCAATATCAGAGACTTTATCAGCCAATACTGCCGCCATAACTTCTTTACCGAAAGCGATGAAGCCAGCATCTTTAGCAACGAAGTCAGTTTCACAGTTCAGCTCAACTAAAGCGCCGAATTTGCCATCAGCAGCTACTTCTGCCAGGATGATACCTTCAGCAGCAACACGGCCTGCTTTCTTAGCCGCTTTCGCTTGACCTGATTTACGCATGTTGTCAATCGCTAACTCGATATCGCCATTAGCTTCAACCAGCGCTTTTTTACATTCCATCATACCTGCGCCAGTACGCTCACGCAGTTCTTTTACCAAAGCAGCGGTAATTCCAGACATTTGTTTTATTCCTCGATGTATCCCGCAGGAAGAGAGTATTCCGCATGGATAGTTCTTATATTAGATACGTAAAAGGGGGCCATAACAGGCCCCCCTAACCAATATATTTCAATACCTGGTTAATAAGGGCTCAATAATGAGCTTGCCTTATTATTCAGCTTCTACAAAGCTTTCTTCTGCCTGAACAGCCAGATCTTGAGAACGACCTTCACGAACAGCAGTAGCAACAGCACCTAGATACAGTTTTACTGCACGGATTGCGTCATCGTTACCAGGGATGATGAAATCAACGCCATCTGGATCAGAGTTAGTATCAACAACCGCAAACACTGGGATACCCAAGTTGTTTGCTTCTTTGATAGCAATGTGTTCATGTTCAGCATCGATAACAAACAGAGCGTCAGGTAAGCCGCCCATATCTTTGATACCGCCCAGACTATTTTCTAACTTACCAAGTTCACGAGAACGAATTAACGCTTCTTTCTTGGTCAGTTTGTCAAAAGTACCGTCCTGAGACTGTGCTTCTAAATCTTTCAAACGTTTGATGGACTGACGAACGGTTTTCCAGTTAGTCAACATACCGCCTAACCAACGGTGATTAACGAAGTATTGATCACAGCTCTGAGCTGCTTCTTTAACCGCTTCGCTCGCAGCACGCTTAGTACCAACAAACAGAATTTTGCCTTTGCGTGAAGCAATTTTGTTCAGTTCAGCTAACGCGTCATTGAACATTGGAACAGTTTTTTCCAGGTTGATGATATGCACTTTATTGCGAGCGCCAAAGATGAATGGTTTCATTTTTGGGTTCCAGTAACGAGTCTGGTGACCGAAGTGAACGCCCGCTTGCAGCATATCGCGCATGGAAACAGTTGCCATTGTAAACCTCTGTAAAATATTAAGTTGGGGTTATGCCTCCACGAGCCCCATAACACCGACTCCTTAGCTGCATGTTCTGCATGAGAGCACCCCGGTGTATGTGCCGACTCGTGTGTGTTATTACACAGTGAGTATATTTAACGCCACTCTGTTTTGCCTCAGTGGCAAATACAGAGAACGCCGGCGCGCTTTATATCATAAACCCACCTAAGACACCAACTTTTGTTGTCACTTTCCGATAGCTCAATGTGAAAAGAAAGGCAGGGTTACGGAAGGTATTCTTGATAGGCAAAAAGGTAACGAGGGAAATAGGGCTGCCAACTGTTATTGGCAGATATTCTGTAGGCTGATACCATTAGTTCAATAATTTTTTCCTTGTTGAAAAACATACAACCAGCAGATTCGCTGGCATTGAATGGACAAGTTTCATGGCAATCTCAATTAAAACCTCTGAAGATATTGAAAAAATGCGCGTCGCCGGTCGACTGGCGGCAGAAGTGTTGGAAATTATTGAACCTTACGTCAAACCCGGTGTAACAACAGGTGAATTAGATCGTATCTGTCACGATCACATTACCAATAAACAACAAGCTGTCTCTGCCTGTCTTGGTTATCACGGTTTCCCAAAATCCGTTTGTATTTCTGTTAATGACGTAGTGTGTCACGGTATCCCAAGTGATGATAAGGCATTGAAAGATGGCGATATTGTTAATATCGATGTGACTGTCATCAAAGAGGGCTTCCACGGTGATACATCAAAAATGTTCATTGTCGGTAAACCAACCATCCAGGGCGAGCGCCTATGCCGCATCACTCAGGAAAGCCTCTATCTGGCCTTAAAAATGGTGAAACCCGGCATTCGTCTACGCACTCTTGGTAGAGCCATCCAACAATTTGTTGAAGCCAACGATTTTTCTGTGGTCCGTGAATATTGTGGTCACGGCATCGGCGAAGGCTTCCATGAGGAACCACAAGTACTGCACTACGACGCCGATGATGGTGGTGTTGTTCTGCAAAAAGGTATGGCTTTCACTATTGAACCAATGGTTAACACCGGTGACTACCGCATCCGTACCATGAAAGATGGCTGGACAGTCAAAACGAAGGACCGCAGCCTGTCCGCACAGTATGAACATACCATTGTTGTTACTGATAACGGCTGTGAAATCATGACATTGCGTAAAGAAGAAGAGCCAGAGCTTTCCGCAGTCTTGGTAAATGAATAATTAAAATAGCAAACTACGAAGCCTTGCTGAAATCATACAAGGCTTCTCATCTCTTCTCTGCAATATCCTCTTGTTTAACCCCCTACTTTCTCAGTAATCTGGCCTTATGATTCGCCCTTCTCATAGGTTTATGCTTATGCCAGCAGATATCGCCACAATTCGGGCCCCTATCCCGCCACTTTCTCCCGCTGATTTTTCTAGTGAAGAACTTCGCTACCCTGTGTTGAAACAGCACCTCGAAGAATTTCAACTTTGGCTAGAGCATGCATTTAAAGCGGGGATTTCCGCAGAAGCCTTGATTTCTGCACGCAGTGATTACATAGACCAGTTATTACAACAATTATGGCATGCCTATGGATTTGATAAGATTTCATCACTTTCATTGATTGCCGTCGGCGGATATGGCCGACGGGAACTGCATCCGCTATCTGATATTGACGTACTAATACTCAGCGAACAGTCGCTCACACCGCCTCAAGCTCAGAATGTTGGACAATTTATCACTTTGCTATGGGATATCCGACTGGAAGTCGGCCATAGTGTTCGCACACTCGAAGAGTGTTTGCTGGAAGGGCTGTCAGATCTAACTATCGCGACGAATTTAATCGAATCACGATTAATTTGCGGCGATCCAGCCATTTTTCTTCAATTACAGCAACATACCTTCAGTGATGGTTTTTGGCCTTCTACTGACTTCTTTGATGCCAAAATTGCTGAACAACACGAACGCCACCAGCGCTATCACAGTACAAGTTATAATCTGGAACCTGATATCAAAAGCAGCCCCGGAGGGTTGCGAGACATTCATACCCTACTGTGGGTTGCCCGTCGCCATTTTGGTGCAACCTCCATAGATGAAATGGTCGACTTTAGTTTCCTAACAGCGGAAGAACGTAATGAATTAAATGAATGCCAAAGCTTCCTTTGGCGTATCCGCTTTGCTCTTCATCTGGTAGTCAACCGTTATGATAATCGCTTGTTATTTGATCGCCAGTTCAGTATTGCTCAATTATTAGGTTATCAAGGGGAACGTAATCAACCGGTAGAACGAATGATGAAAGATTTCTATCGGATGACACGCCGCGTTAGCGAACTCAACAATATGCTACTGCAACTGTTTGATGAAGCTATTCTGGCACTGGAAACCAATGAAAAATCCCGCCCACTGGACAGTGAATTCCAGCTACGGGGGCAACTTATTGATCTAATCGACGAAACCCTGTTTATCAAAGAACCCGCAGCTATTATGCGGATGTTTTATCGCATGGCAGAATATGAGGAAGTTCAAGGCATTTATTCTACTACGTTACGCCACCTCCGTTATGCGCGCCGCAACCTGTCTCAGCCATTGTGTGAATTGCCGGAGGCTCGCCAAATCTTTATGGATATTCTACGTCACCCCAGGGCGGTTGAAAGCGCATTTGTGCCCATGCATCGTCACAGTGTTCTTGGCGCTTACACACCGCTTTGGGGCAATATTGTCGGTCAGATGCAGTTTGATCTGTTTCACGCCTATACCGTCGATGAACATACCATCCGCGTACTGAGAAAATTGGAAAGTTTTGCCGATGAGAATAACCGTCCAGCCCATCCACTCTGTGTTGAGCTATACCCTCGTCTGCCTCAACCTGAGCTTCTACGTCTTGCTGCGCTATTTCATGACATCGCCAAAGGGCGTACTGGCGACCATTCTGAACTTGGCGCTGACGATGCGCTAGCGTTTTCACTGCAACACGGGCTTAACTCACGAGAAGCTGATTTGGTAGCCTGGCTGGTTCGTCATCATCTGTTAATGTCAGTCACAGCTCAACGACGAGATATTCAGGACCCAGAAATCATCAAGCAATTTGCCCATCAAATCCTCAATGAAACCCGGTTACGCTACCTAATCTGCCTGACAGTCGCTGATATCTGCGCAACCAATATCAATCTATGGAACAGTTGGAAACAGAGCTTGTTACGGGAGCTCTATTTTTCTACAGAGCATCAATTACGCCAGGGAAATACACCAGATTTTCGTGAACGTATCCGCCACAACCGTTTTCAGGCACTTGCTCTGTTACGCCAAAATAATATTAACGAACAGAAACTTCATCAGCTCTGGAGTCGTTGTCATGCAGATTATTTCCTTCGCCATACGCCAAAACAACTTGCCTGGCACGCCCGTCATCTAGTGCAACATGATTCTCAAGAGTCACTGATACTGATAAGTACCAAGCCAACCCGCGGCGGTACAGAAATTTTTATCTGGAGCTTAGATCGCCCTTCCCTGTTTGCGGCAGTTGTCGGCGAACTGGATAGACGTAACCTGAGTGTTCATAATGCTCAAATATTTACCAATCGTGATGGTATGACAATGGATACCTTTGTGGTATTGGAACCCAATGGTCATCCTCTAGCATTGGATCGCCACGAAATAATACGTAACGCACTTTTACAAGTCGTTCTGGACCCTCATACCAAAACACCGAAAACGCGAAAATTACCAACTAAACTGCGCCACTTCAACGTACCAACAAAAGTGACCTTCTTACCTACCCATAACAAACGACGAACCTATATGGAACTATTTGCCCTGGATCAACCGGGATTACTGGCAAGAGTCGGTAATATTTTTGCTGAAATGGGGGTTTCACTACATGGCGCACATATCACCACCATCGGTGAACGTGTCGAAGATTTTTTTGTTCTGGCGGATAAAGACCACAAAGCATTAAATAAAAAAGTCAGAGAAGAATTATCAGAAAGGTTGACAGCAACCCTAAATCCAAAGGATAAAATATAACTCAATATAAGCCCATGATTCGGACGATAACCAAGGAACCCGATGCAATGCAGCAATTACAATCCATTATCGAAAGTGCATTTGAAAACCGCGCAACGCTTACTCCAGCAACAGTCAACCATGAAATACGGGATGCAGTTACTCAAGTCATCAACCTGCTGGATAGTGGAAAACTTCGCGTTGCAGAGAAAATTGACGGTCAGTGGGTCACTCATCAATGGCTAAAAATGGCTGTACTGCTCTCTTTCCGTATTAATGAAAATCGGATCATCGATGGCACAGAAAGCCGTTATTTCGATAAAGTTCCGATGAAATTCTCTGGCTATGATCAGGCAAGATTTGAAAAAGAGGGCTTTCGCGTAGTGCCTCCTGCGGCAGCACGTCAAGGGGCCTTCATTGCCCGTAACTGCGTACTGATGCCTTCCTATGTCAACATCGGCGCTTATGTTGATGAAGGGACAATGGTAGATACCTGGGCGACTGTCGGCTCCTGTGCCCAAATTGGTAAAAACGTCCATTTATCCGGTGGTGTCGGCATCGGCGGTGTATTGGAACCATTGCAAGCGAACCCAACCATCATTGAAGACAACTGCTTTATTGGCGCCCGTTCTGAAATTGTGGAAGGTGTCATTGTCGAAGAGGGTTCAGTGATTTCAATGGGTGTCTATATCGGTCAAAGCACCAAAATCTATGATCGTGAAACAGGCGAAATCCATTATGGCCGCATCCCTGCCGGTTCCGTTGTTGTCTCTGGCAACCTCCCATCAAAAGATGGTAGTTACAGCTTGTATTGTGCTGTCATTGTCAAAAAAGTGGATGCCAAAACACGAGGAAAAGTGGGCATTAATGAACTACTCAGAGCGATAGATTAAACTTTAAAATAGCGGATAATAAATAAGTCCGCTATTTTTTTGCTTTTTATCATCATTACCGACCTCAGTCAGTGTTATTAATATAGGGAGTTTGAATGCGGACAACGTGCACAACCCGAAACGTACACAGAGTACGTAAGGCGTTTAGCGAAAATCCGGATTCAAAATGACACATAAAATAACCTACTGGGAAAAATACCCTTAAGGTGGTGCTATGTACGATAACTTAAAGAGCCTGGGGATCACATATCCCGAAGAAATTGACCGCTATAGTCTACGTCAGGAAGCTAACAACGATATTCTGAAAATCTATTTCCGCAAGGATAAAGGTGAATTCTTTGCTAAAAGCGTGAAATTCAAATATCCGCGTCAACGCAAGACTGTAACTGCAAACAATACAGAGCAAGGATACAAAGAGATCAACGAAATCAACACTAACCTACGTTATGTGATTGAAGAGTTAGATCAAATTTGCAAACGCGACCAAGCAGAAGTCGATTTGAAACACAAAATTCTTGATGACTTACGTCATCTTGAACACGTTGTTGCCAACAAGATTGCCGAGATTGAAGCCGATCTGGAAAAACTAACCCGTAAATAAAACGGTTCTATTAATTACACCGCCTATATCTTATTTGGTATAAGCGGTGTATTGAGATTATTCAATTAACTCTCCCCATTGCTTGATCCAAGGCTGAGCAAAAACTTCCGGTTCAGCTTCTTCCACCGCATCCACCATCAAAACTTCACCGATTCTTATCGCCCCTTGTTCTTGTAGCAACTCATCAAAAGTACGCCCACCACCACAAAAATTTTCATAACTGCTATCACCCAAAGCGATCACGCCATAGCGTAATTCAGGCTGATACCCCAATTCATCTCGCAGGGAATGGTAAAGAGGCCGAATATTATCGGGCAAATCTCCTTGCCCGGTAGTTGAAGTGATAACTAAAACCATTTGATTAAGATAGGATTGCCACTGTTCCAGCTCCCCTTCTTCAAAGACTTCTACATCATGACCTTGTTGTTCAAGGATCTGCTGTGCTTCTTCTGCAACAGCAAGCGCGTTACCATAAACAGTACCAACAAAAATACCTATCTTTGCCATAACTTATTATCTCTTTTTAAAGGAATTATTAGTTATCCTCGCTGGCAACAGCAGAAAACTCAACCCTTCCCAAATCAGGGATAATTACCTTTACCAGCTAAGTCGTCGTATCAAATCAAATATTGCCACTATTAAGCTCATTCTGTCATGTAAACAGTATCCCATCAGCACTAATGACTAATCATATATCTGTTAAACTAATTACGAACAGACGTAGCGATCAATAACTGTGGTTATTCTACATAAAACGGTAACAGATAATCATCAAAAGCCTCGTTTTCTGTGACAACCAAGATAAAGTAACAGAAGTTATGTCGTCTTAGATCAAGTTATTTAACCAATAATAATTCAGTATTAAAATCATTTTTTTAAACAACTTTAACTGATATTATTGATATTAATATGAAAAATGACCATATACTTTATTTCAAGATGAGAAATAGTATTATGAGGTTAATAGAATGGCACAAATAAGCACTAAATAAAGGAAAACGATCACCATGTTTAACAATAGAGCTGTTGTGCTGAGTATACTATTAAGTACCGCAAATATTATCGGCTCATCGGGTCTAATGATTTGGGTAGATACCGTGCTTAAAGATGGAGGCATGATTTTAAACGCTTACGTTCCTGTTTTTTCCTATTTATTGGGATTATCTCTGGGGTGTATGACCATATCCTTTTTTATTCGAAAAATGAATATTGTTTTTTTTGAAAGAAATATTTTTGGCTTCTTCTTATTATTAGCAACGATAAACTGCACTCTCTTTGCAAGAGAAACAATACTTATTCCAGTTTGGTTGGATACTCTGCATAGAATATTATGGGGAGTAATAAGTGGATTTATTGTCATAATGGGAAGAAATATCCTTATAACCGCAGGAAATGAAAAGAAAACTAATAGTGATTTTTCTATTTTAATCCTGGCGTTATTAAGCCTGCCATTTTTAATTCCAGTTATTTTCTCTCTTTTAAGTCTAAATTCCCACACATCAGCAGATTTTTTTGCTGCTTCTATTTATTTTATTGCTTCAATTATCTATTTCACTGGTTTTAAAAGACATAATTTAAAAAAACAAAAACAGGATATTAAAGATTCTGTGAAAACAACCAATAAATTAGTTATTTTATTTGCCTTTTCCAGTTTAGTTATCATCAATGTTTGCTTTTTTCTATCCTTAATGATTATGCCAGCAATGCGAACAAAATATTTTGAACATATTGACATGACTCAAATGTATATCATATTAGTGGTTATATGGTTCCCCTGTGCAATTGGGATCATGAAAATCATTAAATCCGCACTTTTAACCAAAAGAATCATGATAGGTAATATCATGCAATTATTTTCTCTCGGATTCTGTTTACTTAGCATTATGACAAATTCTGGCATACTCTATTTGCTATTCACAATTATGGTATTTTTAGCTAATACCATTATGCAACCTGTTTTTTTCTCTTATTTGGGATTGTATTCAAAAAACTCTCTTTATACTTTGGGTATGCAATCAGGTATTTATGTCTTTATTACTATGATCATTCTTTTTTATACTATTTGTTCAGGTGTTGGCGTTGAAAAAATCATTGCTGTATTTATAATATTATTAATTTCTTCAATAGTTATCTCAACTATTTTTCTTTCAAGAATCAATTCAAATAATAACATTGACCAGTAAAAACCAATAAATTCATATATTACCAATCTTTACTAACAATATATAAATGTTGCCTTTATCTCTTAATTATCTCAATTAAGAGATAAAGACTAATGAGTATTCTTTGAAAATATCCTAATCTACGAAACTTTCTATTTTACTCGCTTCATCACACTCCAAATCCGGGATAATACCTTGCCAGCCAAATTGTTGTATTAAATGCTGCCATGACGCATCCCATTTTGCCGTAAGCGATAATTTTTCACCCGTAACAGGGTGATCTAACTCAAGACAACTGGCATGAAGCATCAATCGACTGGTTTGATAATGAGTGGTAACTCCTCTGTTTTGCCGTAAATCGCCGTGTGTCGTATCACCAATAATTGGGTGACGAATATGTGCCATATGGCGTCTTAATTGATGTTTTCGGCCTGTTTTCGGTGTCAATTCCAACAAACTAAAACGTGATGTAGGGTAACGACCTATCTCTACCGGACATTCCACCGTTGCCAGTGGTCGGTAATAAGTCACGCAGGGCTGAGCCTCTTTCTCACCCTGTGCAAATTTATCCGCGATCTTATCCAGCTCCTCAACCAGAGCGTAATCAATAATAGCTGCTTCCAACACATAACCGCGCACGACGGCATGATAAGTTTTTTGTAACTGATGATATTCAAACTGTTGAGAAAGCTGACGGGCAACATCACTGGAAAGCGCCATCAGCAATACACCTGACGTTGGTCTATCCAGACGGTGTACCGGGAAAACATGCTGACCAATCTGATCACGTAATGTCTGCATGACAAAGAGAGTTTCGTGACGCGCCAACCAACTACGATGAACTAACCATCCCGCGGGCTTGTTAACTGCCACAATATAATCATCCTGATATAATACTTCCAACATATCAGACGTTATCCTGCATAAATAAGCGGTCCAACTCACGAAGATGTTCAAGCAGTCGCTGGTAACGCTCGGTAGTATCTTCTTTATAGGATTCCTCAAAGTAAGGCGCGATAGCAAATGCCGTAGGCAACGCCAATCCCTGTTCCAATAATGCATACATTCTCGGAATCAATACCCACTGTAACCACTCTTCAGCTAACATCGTATCAATGGAAAATGGCTCAATACTTTCGAAAGCTTCGGGTTTAGGCGGATGGCTCTGCCACAGGTCAATTTCCCTCATGGCTTCTTCAATTAACTGTAATTTATGCAGAATTTGTTTTGCAATACTCATATTTTCAGCCTGACTCAGTTTTTACTCAAAACAACCAAGTTCGCAAGAATACCATCGATACCCCTTAAGCTGAAAATTTGCTTGCTCCACCAAATAAGAGAAGGGAGCGAACAAGCGCTCCCCTTAAGTTGATTTTATAGCAGTCCCGCTAATAATATGCTCCCTGCTCACTCCTTGACAAATTGTCCCTGTTGGTTATCCCTTACCCATCATTTTATTTATGTTGCATACGATCCTGTTATGCATTGTGTCATCCTGACCATCATCACTTATCTGTCCTTGAGAAATTGTGCGTAATGATTCCTTTCCTGCTGAGGACAGCATGAATTAATTTGTTCGATGAAACAAGCTACACATAATGGAACCAGTAAGTGAGGATAAGGAATAAAATCTGTAATTATTTATAGCCTATTGAAATAAAATGAAAATAATAAACTAATGTGAAACTCACAAAAGTAAACAATGATATCTCTTACATGAAGTGTAAGAGATATCTCACAAATGTAGAGTTAAAAATCCGGGCGTGACTGTAGCAACCTGCATTTATCGTGTTTTTCAACCCACAATAACTGAAAATGAAATCTATAACCTGTTGTGGCCTCGCAGAAAATGAATCCCGTGTCAGAGCGTAAGCGAGGTGTGTTTACCGTTGTACAGCTCCCCATACGCCATCCAGTAAGTCACTGTTTTGTAGATAAAGAATCGCGCTCATCACGATAGACCGTCAACCCGCAACACTGGGTTACTGGCAGTTTGATATGTCACCTTCCGATCTGAAACACATTGATGTACTGGAGTGGATTGATCCGGATAAAGGCTAACCTACCTTGATGCTGTTCAGTGGGATGGATGATCGGAGCGGCACAGCTTATCAGGAATACCTCTGCATTTACGGTGAGGATGCCGAGTCGGCCCTGCGTCTAATAAACCATCAATACTAAAATAATTCCAAGATTAATTGCGAATACACCTAAATATGACGATTGTTAGGATGGTTAATTCTATTAAAAATAATAATAATAAGCATGACATAATATTATCCTGTTTATATTTCTTATCGATGCAAATAGAACAATGATTCACTAACTTTATTTTGAAAACCAAATAACTTTATTGGCTTTCCATATATCAACATGAAGGTTAATAGGATGTTATTAAATAATCTTAAAATTTAGTGGAAATAAATAGATCTTTAGCTATACTTAATTAATGACATGACAGATAAAAATAGTAATGTCTTTTTGAGAATTAAGGATAAAACTTATCATCAATAGTCAACTTAAAATTTAATTAGATGAGCAAAGGTTAGTTTATTGAATTTTTTAATAAAAATATTAATGTTATTAAAAATTTCATCGCAGCCTATTAATATAATAGGTAAATAAAATAATAGAAAAAACAATTGGCATTAATCATGTTGTAAGTCCCTAATAATTTAAAATCAAAATATATTTTACTGTGGTTAATTATTTTCCACCTTATACACGGAGGAAAAAATCCCAGTGCCCATTTTAAAGGACATTAATTCCCTAGAACAAGTATGGCTTAAAGTCGATTATTTTCGAGTCGATATAAGTTTTCACTTGTAGATATTGCGGGCCGGGAAAAAGGGCGGCAATAAACTATATGGTTCTCACTTAACAACCATTCTGCCAAATGGTCGCCGGCTGTGCAGAAATAATTTCGATTAAGCTTTATATCCCGCCGGGGAGACGCTTTACCAGGCAGAGTCTGACACACAGATAAGACAACAGAGGTTATTATGACAGTAATGACGATTTATTTCTGCGGGACAGCAGCCACCAAGTTTGATGATTCAAACCCTAATTATTGGAACGGGGAATTGGTTTCCACTCTGGCGTCCCATAACTTGGGACGCGAGTTTGCCGAATGGTTAATCATCGATGGCCCAGGTAGCGGCAACCTTCAGGATGATGAACTTTGGGAAAAAAGCGGGGAACATTACGACTGGGCAGGCAAAACACTCGGCTACGGCTGGGAAGAAAATGTCAAGCATGCCACCCATATTATTAAAGGTAGTTTCGGCTGGCAACGCGAAAAGTTAACTGAACAACAATATAATAAGCTCAAAGAATCGGGAATTCCAATTAAGGATGTTGAAGTCACAGGTTCCTTTTTCTGGCGACACTATGACTATGGCAAACGAAAAGTTACGCAGCAACAACTACAGCAGCAAATTATTAAAACTTTTCGTAAGGACGGAATACTTCCAACACAGGTCAACCTTATAGGCTGGAGTCGGGGAGGAATAAGTTGCCATATGCTCGCCAATTCGATGCTTGAAGATCCTGACTTAGAAGCGATCCCGGTAAATATTTTTGTAATAGACCCAGTACCTGGCCTAGGGAATTTCCAACGAGAAAGGGTTTCTTTAGGGAAGAACGTCAGAGAATACGTGGCATTTTATGCAAAGGATGAACGTTCAAAAGGTTTTTCTTGCGTGATCCCGGAAACGGATAAATCAACGGCTGTACATATTTATCCAATGCCCGGCCGGCACTCTACACTTGTCGGTAACGCATCCCTTGATGGGATCAGCAGTGGCAAAGTTTTGTATGAACCAGGAATGATTGTCCGTCATTTTGCCGAAGTATGCTTGACAAGATGGGGATGCAATCTGGATAAAAAGCTTAATTTGGATGATGCGCAGCTACTGGAACTCCATAAAGCCATGGAAAGAAATGCAGACCTGTATACAAAAATGCATAGTAATTCTTATACTTTAATTACCGAAAGCAATAAAGGGGAGCGCCAAGTTTCTCATGGCACAAGTAACGCCAACTTTTCTTCAGTAAAGGGGAGTCCATTTTCACCGGCTTCAGGACTGGCCTCCAATTTCCTGAATGAAAAATCGATCTACGATGTCATTAAATAATCCAAGTGACGAGCATCAGCCTCCAGCAAACGAGGATTCGTTGAACATTAATGACTTTGCATATTTTTTGCCAAAAATTGTGACATTTGGTGTTCTTTTACAGGGTTCATTTTTCTACGTCCCATTACATCGAACCTTGACGCGATAATGGAGCATTTTTTTCATTTGCAAATAATCTAGGTTGGTCGGGATGGAATGCAGATTAGAGGCAAATAATGTAGATTTATTGTCATTTATTCTGGGTTGGAAGCTCGGTGAGAATCACTTAATATGAACTGAAAACCGCTGTTAATTGCAGGTCGAGCGGTTTTCAATTGCAAGTCGTTATACCTAACGAATAAAGACAGGCTCAATTGCACCAAGAAACCCAATTAAGTCGGTAAATAACCGCGTTCGTTTATGGCTGCCAAATTGTTCCAAGATCACTTCACCGGTCAAATTACACAGAGAAATCATCCCCATATCATCCGATTCCATCGTCGCAATAAACGCCGTTGGCGACAGTTTCAGCCGCTTCTGCGTCACCAAATGTCCTATCAGATTTTCCTGTAAACGGATAAAGTCATCTTCACTCCAAACCTGAATCAAACTAAACCGCTGACCTTCAAATGTTACCGTCATATCACCGGCTAATTGTGATGTATAAAAATCATGAATTGCCGGTTGTAATTGAATATCCAGTGCAACTTCGACGCTATTCAGCTTATCCTCTAAAGGAAAAGGCTGTGGAAGCCAATAAACCATGTTGTCACCAGTCTGGGTAATACAAGGTGATGGCACACCATAAAGTTCACGGCTGGCAGGAGGGGCTCCGGTTTCCTTTTGCCACAAATCAACATAACAACGAGTAAAATTAGACAACGCTTCTGTAACATTAGAAATCATATTATTTTCAACCGGTAACTGTTAGGGTGTACTTAACAATTTTATAATAAACCAAAGATAGTAAACTGAGCGAACAAATAAAATTCAGACAAACTCCCTAACTTGCTAAACTTAAGCAATCACTACTATCAGATTTTGAGGAATAACATGTCGTTATATCGGGATCACCAAGCTCTTGAGCAACTTACTCTGGGTAAAACCACTTTATATCGTGACCAATATGATGCCAGCTTATTGCAAGCTGTACCCCGCAATATGAACCGTGAACCGCTGGAAATTTTCCCTGATAATTTGCCGTTTCATGGCGCTGATATCTGGACGCTATATGAACTGTCATGGCTAAATAGCCGTGGTTTGCCACAAGTTGCTGTCGGGCATGTTAGTTTAAATGCAACAAGTAAAAACCTGATTGAATCTAAAAGTTTTAAGCTCTATCTGAACAGTTTTAACCAAACTCGCTTTGAAAACTGGCAAGTCGTTGAAGAAACACTACAGCGCGATCTGGCTGCTTGTGCTAAAGGCAAGGTGGAAGTGACTCTTCATCATTTAGATCATTTCAATAATCAGCCAATCTCCACTTTTACAGGCGAATGTATTGACGATCAGGACATTGAAGTGACTGAATATGATTTCAATCGTCATTATCTGCAAGATGCAGCACAAGGCCCGCTGGTAGAAGAAGTTTTGGTTAGCCATCTGCTGAAATCTAATTGCCTGATCACCCATCAACCTGACTGGGGATCTGTCCAGATTCACTACAAAGGGGCAAAAATCAATCGGGAAGCATTGTTACGCTACCTAATATCATTCCGGCATCACAATGAGTTTCACGAGCAATGTGTCGAACGTATCTTCAACGATTTACAACAATTATGTGCACCAGAAAAGCTTTCAGTCTACGCTCGTTATACCCGTCGTGGGGGATTAGATATCAACCCGTGGCGCACAAATAGTGCAAGCTTTATTCCAGCTATAGGCAGACTGGCACGTCAATAGATCTGCTTTAAATCTGTTTTCCTAAGCGCAATTTCTGAAAAATAAGCTGAAATAGGGTATGTAATACATTCAGTTTAGTGCTATTGATATGTAATCCATACACGGTATACAAGGAGTCATTCTTGATCACACATATCAACCCACTCGGCTCAATGGATTTATTATCTCAACTTGAAGTAGATATGCTAAAGAGTACCGCAAAAAGTGATCTGTATCGCCTGTTCCGTAATTGCTCACTGGCCGTACTCAATTCAGGTAGCCAAACCGATAATAGTAAAGAGCTGCTCTCTAAATACACCGATTTTGAAATTAACGTACTGCGCCGTGAGCGTGGAGTAAAACTGGAACTGATAGATCCACCAGAAGACGCATTCGTTGATGGAAAAATTATTCATTCACTACAAGCTAACCTGTTCGCAGTGCTGCGGGATATCTTGTTTGTCCATACACAAATTACCGATCCAGGACAACCGGATTATTCCGATTCAGAGAATAGTGCGCATATCACCAACAGAATATTCTCTATTCTGCGCCATGCCAGAGCGCTGCATACCGATGACGATCTCAACATGATCGTCTGTTGGGGAGGCCACTCAATTAGTAAGCAAGAGTATCAATATGGCCGTAAAGTCGGTAATCAGCTTGGGTTACGTGGACTGAATATCTGTACTGGCTGTGGCCCCGGCGCAATGGAAGCACCGATGAAAGGCGCGGCTGTCGGCCATGCCCAACAGAATTATAAAAATAGCCGTTTTATTGGTATCACCGAACCCTCAATCATTGCGGCTGAACCTCCAAATCCATTAGTGAATGAGCTGATTATCATGCCAGACATAGAAAAACGTCTGGAAGCTTTTGTTCGTATTGCTCATGGTATCGTTATTTTCCCTGGTGGCGTCGGTACAGCGGAAGAATTACTTTATTTGCTAGGCATTCTGATGAACCCGGAAAATCAGGAGCAAATACTGCCATTAATTCTTACCGGACCAAAGGAGAGTGAGGACTATTTCCAGGTTCTGGACGAATTTATTGTTCATACCTTGGGCGAAGATATACGACGCTACTATCACATCATCATTGATAATGCGCCCGAAGTTGCCAGAATAATGAAAGAAGCGATGCCATTAGTGAGAGATAGCCGCCACAGTACCGGTGATGCATATAGTTTTAATTGGTCAATGAAGATCAATTATGATTTGCAACAGCCGTTTGAACCATCCCATGAAAACATGGCTGATCTTAATCTCCATTCTGATCAACCATCTGAAAAACTGGCAGCGTCACTGCGCCGGGCTTTTTCCGGGATTGTTGCCGGTAATGTGAAAGAGGTGGGTATTCAAGCGATTGAAAAACAGGGTCCATTCAAAATCCACGGGGATGTTAAAATAATGCGCCATATGGATAAGCTATTGAAAGACTTTGTGGAACAGCATCGAATGAAACTACCGGGAGGCACTGCCTACGAGCCTTGCTACGAAATTATTAAATAAAGTTACCTGAAAAAATATTCGCGCTCCACGGATGGAGCATTGTGCCATTTAAAGTGATTCCATATGATACACCTTCTTATTGTTGATGCTCTTAACCTTATCCGACGCATTCATGCTGTGCAGGGCAGTCCATGCATTCCTGCCTGTGAACATGCGCTAAGGCAGCTTATCCAACATACTCATCCCACACATGCCGTCGCAGTATTCGATGAAGAGAATCGCAGTCACAGTTGGCGTCATCAGATATTACCTGACTACAAAGCCGGCCGTTCGCCCATGCCTGACAATCTGCAACAAGAAATGCCACAAATAAGAGCATCATTTGAGCAACAAGGGGTCGCCTGCTGGCATGCCGAGGGACACGAAGCTGACGATCTGGCAGCGACACTGGCGGTAAAAGTGACTTCTGCTGGTCACAACGTGACAATTGTTTCTACTGATAAAGGGTATTGCCAGCTACTTTCACCCAATATCCGTATCCGTGACTACTTTCAAAAACGCTGGTTGGATATGCCATTTGTTCAGCAAGAGTTTGGCGTTTTACCAGAACAACTACCTGATTATTGGGGTCTGGCGGGGATAAGCAGCAGTAAAATTCCGGGGATTCAGGGGATCGGGCCGAAAACCGCCGCCACTTTACTGCAACAGGCCGGTACACTGGATAATCTGTTCCAGAACCTCGACCAACAACCCGATAAATGGCGCAATAAACTAGAATCCAATAAAGAAATGGCGTTTATCAGCCGGGAAGTTGCATCATTACGTACCGATCTAGCTTTAAATGGTAATCTGCAACAACTCCGGCTGACAACATTAACCTAACGGAAATACTTCAACCTAACGAAAATACTTAGCTATCTTATCCAGATGTTCGCCTTTTAATTCTCCGGCCTCATTAAGCAGGCCGATCCAAGACTTAATATAATTATATTTTGCTTGTGAGAGATCACGTCGAGCGGTATATAACTGCTGTTCAGCATTCAAGACATCCACATTGACCCGCTGTCCAAGCGCAACACTTTTACTGGTCGCGTCTACCTGCAAGCTAGCTGATTCAACCGCCATCTCATAAGCACTAATCCGTTTTTCACTATTTAAGTACTGATTATAATTGCGACGTAATGCATTGAGGATTTCTCCGGCCTGAGCGTCAAGATCATATTTAGTTCTGCCATAATTGGCCGCCGCCTGACGTACAGAAGCAGACGTCGCGCCACCATTATAGATATTCATGCTCATCCGCAAGCCAATGGTATCGGTTCGATATTTTTGATCTATGGTATTATCGCTACTGGATTCGTTTTCAGAATGGGAAGCGTAGAACTCCAGCTTGGGTAAATAGCCTGCCCGGTTACGCTGCACTTCATGGTACGCGGCTTGCACTTCCTGACGAGAAGCAGCCAAAACCGGGTTGTTAGCCAATGCCAATTTTTCCCACTCCTCATAACGCTCAGGCAACAACCTCAATATCTGAAAACGCTTTTTATCTGATAGCCGTTGCACAGGCAAATCAATAGGGAGAGGAACACCCACAATGAGCTGTAAACTTCGGATCGCCGCATCCAAATCGTCTTTGGCGGCTATCTCATCGGCAATCGCCTGACTGTAACGGGATTGCGTTTCCACCACATCAGTACGTGTCCCTTCACCAGAAGTAAACAATTTCTTATTCAGTTCCAGTTGCTTTTCATAAGCCATTTTCTGGCTTATCACTAAATCGATTTGATCCTGTGCATAAGCCACATCTACGTAAGCATTCACGACCCGAACAGCCAGTTGCTGAAAATCTGCCCGAAAACGCTCATTGCTCATCAAAGTGTGAGCCTGGCTGGCTTTATAACGAGCCCATATCTCAAAATCGATCAATGGCTGTGTCAACACAATAGCCGCGTTATAACTGTTATATTGGCGATCCCGGCTGCTAGTTGTTTTCCTGCCCCAGAAGTCATAGCCAACAGACTCCATATGTTGCCAATTCCGTGGTGAATTCTGATAAGACATCATTACCTTAGGGAACAGTTCTGCCCTGCCGAGCTTTTCATACTCTTCACCGCCTTCCCGCTCTTTCACGGCAGCGAGAAAAGTGGGATCATTTTCTAACGCCAGCGCATAGGCTTCCGTCAAACTCAATGCCCATGTAGGAAAAGAGAACAAACTGACGCTAAAAAGAATCAGCAAACCAATGGATAAAGAAGCATTATTCAATTTCATAATCACTCCTCTATCAACGATGTTGAAGCCCGATCCCACAATGGCTTAAACAGATAACTTAACAGAGAGCGGGAACCCGTTTTGACAAACACCTCAACCGGCATCCCTGGCCTGATATCCAACCCTTTTAATTTTTCCATTCCCTCAGGAGAGACAACCACTTTCATATGATAATAAGGTTGACTGGTTACTGGATCGACCAACCTATCCGCGGAAACCATCGCGACTTTACCTTCAACCTTTGGCGTACGATTCTGGTTAAAAGCGGTGAACATCAGGTCCACATCAAACCCTTTACTAATCTTATCCGCCAAATTAACCGCCACACGAGCGTCCACTTCAAGCGCCACTTGGGTCGGCAGAATTTCCATCAGTTTTTCGCCGGGGGCAACAACCCCACCTTGGGTAAAAACATTCAACCCCACAACAGTACCGTCAACCGGCGCGACAATTGAGGTATGAGTCAGTTCAAACTGTGCGGTATCCAACTTATTTCTATATTCACTGGCGGAAACCTGCACCTCCGCTAATTGCGTACGCACTTCCCGCTGATAGTCTGCTTTGCGCTGAATAATACGCTGTTGTGTTTCCTGTAACTGTTTTTCAAGCTGACCCGCTCGTCCTGCCATTTCCGCCGTGCTGCTGTTTAGTTCAGCCTGTTCACGCAGAAGTTCCAGATAACGATTACGCGGAAAATAGCCCTCATCCGCTAAAGATTTTAGATTTGTTATCTGCTCCTTAAGCGCCCCCTGCTGCATGCGCTTACTGAGAAGGGAAGATTTCAGCCCTTTAATTTGAAAATTTATTCCTTCGACGGACTGCTCAAGCCCTTCCAGGTCGCTTCTCAATACTTCACGGCGTGATTTAAAAAGTTGTTTTTGCAGTTCGGTTATCTCATTCACCCGCGGTTCAGATTGTAATTGCTGTAATATGTCGGGGAAAATTAACACTTCATCACCATGCTGCTCGGCTAATAAACGGGCTTCCGTTGCCAACGTGGTATACAGTTGATCCTGAATCGCATCGACCTGTGCCTTTGCCTGTACCTGACTGAGCTGGACGAGTGTCTGACCCGCTTTTATTGTTTCTCCCTCAACAACCTTAATCTGGCTGATAATACCGCTTGCCGGGGCCTGAACTGTTTTACGATTACCATCCACAACCACCACACCCGAAGACGCCACCCCTTTATCCAACGGCGCTAATGCTGCCCAAATGAGAAATCCCAAGATCCCCACACCAATCACTAACCATCCTAGTCGTAAAAAATGCCTTTCTTCCAAAGGCAATAATCCTTTTTCATCTCTTACCGGCGTAATCTGATCAGACATATCCACTCCCGGACAGAAATCTCCGTCTCAGCTATTTGATATTATTATAATTAAATGCACATTTACCTATTGTTACCTATGATGCCTGCGCGACGGCTTTGGTTGCAGAGTGTTCCTGACTGTTATTTCTTTGTGATAAAGCGGCTATCACCTGCTGAGATGAACCGAACATCTTCATTTTCCCCTGAACCAGTAACAATATTTTGTTTGTCTGTGATAACAATGAGGTACGGTGAGTAATGACAATCACCGTTTTTCCTTGCGCTTTAAGCTGAGAAATCGCCTCATTCAATGCTCTTTCTCCTGCCTCATCCAGGCTGGAATTAGGTTCATCCAACACCACCAATGACGGCTCATCATATAGTGCACGCGCAAGGCCAATTCGCTGTTTCTGCCCCCCAGATAACCCAACACCTCCAGCACCAATTACGGTGTCATAGCCTTTATCAAGTTCTAATATCAGCTCATGAACGCCCGCTTTCTTTGCCGCCTGTACCACCTTTTCTGGTTCTACTTCATTAAAACGAGCAATATTTTCAGCGATCGTGCCGCCAAATAACTCAATATCCTGTGGTAAATAACCGATTGAAGAGCCTAGTTCATCTTTATTCCACTGATAAATATCTGCATTATCCAGACGAACAACCCCTTCCTGTGCAGGCCATATTCCGACTAGTAATCGAGCAAGAGTCGATTTCCCAGATGCACTAGGTCCAATTAATCCCATCACATCACCGGCATCCAACGAAAAGCTAATATCCTCTAACACAACCTTATTGTTTCTTCCCGGAGGCGCTGCGGAAACTTTATCCACGGACAAATTTCCTTTTGGCGCGGGCAATGACATGCCCGGTTTGCGTTCCGGTTGTTGTTCCAACAAGTTGGTTAACCGTTGCCATGACAAACGAGCGCCACTCCAGCCTTTCCAGGCTTGGATCAATTGTTCAATCGGCGAAAGTGCACGTCCCATCAAAATTGAAGCCGCAATCATCATGCCCGGCGTAATATGCCCACCAATCGCTAACCAGCCCCCTAATCCAAGGATCAATGACTGCAAGGCCAAACGCACTGTTTTAGTGACTGAATTAATCACTGAAGCCCGCTCACTAGCAATGCGCTGGAAATCCAGGAAACGCTCATGTAATCCAAACCATCTCCGGCGGAGCACCGGTAACATACCTAACGCCTCTATGACTTCGGCATTACGTAAATTGGTGCTGGCAAGACTCGCTGAACGTAGAGAAAGTTTACTGGCTTCGGATAACGGCTGACTTGATAACCACTGATTCAGCACAGCCAAGGCAATCAATACCAGCGCACCTCCCAGTGATAACAGACCAAGCCAAGGGTTAAAAAGGAAAATGACCAGCAGATAGATTGGAAACCAAGGGGCGTCAAAGAAGGCAAACAAGGCGTTACCCGTCAGAAACTGGCGGATATTTGCCAAGTCATTAAGCATCTGACCTGCATCAGTGGTGCCATTTTTCAGATTTGATTCATAAGATGCGGTATAAACCCGGTTATTCAGCTTCATATCAAGCTGACTACCAATGCGGATGACAATCATGCTACGGATATATTCCAGCATTCCCATCATGGCAAACATGCCGAGGGTAATCAGAGTTAACATCAGCAAAGTGATTTCATTGCCCGACGGCAATACTCTGTCATAAACCTGCAACATATAAACAGACGGAACTAACATCAGCAGGTTAATAAAGGCAGTGAACAACCCGATAGCCCAAAATACCCGGCTACGAGCACGAATGACATCAGTAATTTCATCCTTCGGGAGCAGTAATTTCACACTATATTTCCTTATTTTTATTTTTTTAAAAATATAACTATCTGATGTTAATATTCCCTTTATTATTCATTTTTCTTATTAGTCTTATTGGGCTTCATCATTAATTCCCGACCACTGGCAAAGCGGGCAAACCAGCCATCTGGCTCATTAGCAAAGAAAGCCAAACCACTACCCTGTTCATCAGTAATTGTGAGGCCATCAGGAGTAGGCCGCCAACCGGCAGGCACTTCGCCAAACATATACGCCAAACAATCGTTATCACCATTAAGTGACCAAATTGATCCCTCCGGTAAGGGTTGGTCAGTCAATGACACATCACATTGTTGACGTTTATCCGACAGTTGCCATACGCCTTTCAATTCACTGGCGTGTGGGAGATCAAGACTACTTGCCATACTTCCTCCGATAATGCTGAATGCAAGAGCAACAAAGAATGCAAATTTCAGATACCAAGCTGCAAAAACCATGCCGCCTCCAAACGAATAACCGCATCCAAATCAGATGCGGTTGTGTTGTTGTGTTATGCAAGAATGAAATCAGACTCTAATATTGGCTCTCCGACAATCTTCACCCAAAAATCATCATAGGAAAATTTACCGCCCAAATTAATGGCAAAATCATTCACCTTATCAACCGTGTTATAACGAAGCACCGCTTCTCCGACTTCACCCGTGAATTCCCTTACAAACTTGACGCCCCCCTTCCCGGCTTCACCCAGATCGAACAATGACACATCAATCTTGTCTTCACCTGAAACAAAGTCATGAATCCAATCACGCTCAAGCGGCGGTGATTCCTTGGCGCTCAGGTAGACAAAGGTATCTTTGCCTTCCCCGCCCCAAAGATTATCCGCTCCCAAGCCACCGTAAATGATGTCATCACCCGCTCCACCTTTCAGAGTATTGGCGGCATCATTCCCGATCAAAACATCATTACCACTGCCGCCAATCGCATTTTCAATCGTGACGCCACGGGCAATAGAGACGTTACCTTTCAGTCCACCGACATCAGAGAAAGAGGCTTCATTCAGATTGATGCGTTGATCCTGAGTAAAACCAGAGAAATCAAACGTATCATTGCCACCAGTATCCCAAGCGGTGAACAACAGTTTGCTGTTCTCATCTTTTGCGGTATAGAAGTCACGATCTGTGTTGGAATTAAAGCCATATACTGTGTCATCAGCACGGATTGTATTATTCGCGCCATATACCGCCTGAATGGCAGAAATATCGTTAAGTAATGGAGCAGAAGAATAAATACCTTTAAAGTCCTGACCCGTATTTTTCTCACTGAAATAACTCATGACGGTATAAGCACGGCTATCTTCAAAATAAGTAGCGCTGTTCTTATAAGTTGGGCTTACCTTATCAGACGCATTATAATCAGCCGGATGTTGCAACCCCAGAGTATGGCCAATTTCATGAGTAAACGTTTGACGGCCATAGCCATTCACATCAATATCATTGTTTGAGAAAGTACGGCTTTTGGCGTTATACCAAGTCCCTAACTGCGTCTTCTCTGGCTTTGGCAGATAAGCAAATGCATAACTCCCCGTCAAACTAACATCAAAGAACCCAAAAGTGATATTTGCCTCTTTGACATCAGTAGTTTCAACGAAATTGATATTAGCCACATCAGCCCAAGATTGTATTGACAGTTTCGCAGCAGCTCTTTGTTCTTCATTAAATGCTGAAAATTTAGAAATATGCCACGGCATATCATCCGGCTCACTCTCCAGAAAAGTATACTTTAATGGGAAAGCTTTAGATTTATCGTCGTCCTTATGCCCCCAACGATAATCACCCCGGATTAATTCTTTAGCAGCATCTTTACTGGGCTCATGTTCAACAACAATATTAGAATCTTTACCTGGTATATAAGCCTGTAACCATTTCAGCAACTCATTTGCCTTCTCTGAACCACTAACGTCTTTGTCTTCCGAGTATGAAATTTTCTTCTTTAAAGACATATATTTCTCCATAAATTCAGGACTTAGATATAAAAATCTTTTTATTTTATTAAATACAAGTCAATAAAACCTGAAAACCACAGACCGACCCTGGTCATACAAATTAACAACTAAAATCCCTTTCACATAAACGTAACATTAAAGTTAATTATGTAAAAAGCAATTAACATATTTTTTTAATATAAACGTGATAAAAATAACATAAAACAAATAAGCGATTGTTTTATATAACATAACTATTTAAGGCGAAAAGAATACCGCTAATTTCATAGCGGTATTTTCTTACGAATTAATTATCTATTTATTTAACTATCCATGAAGTAAACTTTAAAAAATTTATAGCATTATTACTGATAATTTTAATCAGCAATTATCCCAAGCCGTTATATGAATAGGCAAAATCAGAATAATCTACCACCTTCGACTGAAATATTGAACGATATGACATATATGGAAAGACTCTAAACCAGTAAACACCTATATATTATTAAACAAATTAATAGCAACTTAATTAAATCAATAAAAAACATATATCACAGAGCAGTTAATATTTACTTTATTCTAAAGCACTTTTCCCAATATAATTAAATTATATTCGTAATTTTTCAACATCCAATAATATTATCAACAAAGCTAATTAATTAAAAAATACATTAAATCTAAAACGTAAATTTAATATCAAAATTAAATTACACACTTAAAACTTTAATTAAAAGACAATCTCTTTCATTATTTTTCATTTTACAAAATTATTTCGTTAAATTATCTAACATTAAATCACAATTTAATTAGACGATTATAATAATATGTTAGTTTTGCTATTTACCTTAAGTCAAGTAAAAAATCAACAATTTTAAGACATAAATCATACAATGTTCATTATCACATTAAACCATAACCATCTCATAATAGCGTATTATATGATACTTTCTTAACTGAAAAAATGGATTAAATCCTTCTAATACACTCACTTTAAGCCACACAGTAATGAGAGATAAAATGCAAAAATGTCATTCAATATTGAAAAAAAACGCCTCAGAATATAACTGAGGCGTTTTAGGAATTCTTATTTTATTGGTTTATTCTAAATATAGTGATGAACAACCGTGAATTAGTAATCATTCCGGCTAGCGGCATAAGCAGACCAGATACGACGGACATGCACCGTTATTTCTTCCCTGTCATGATAAAGGTGTTTTGCCTGAATTTGTGCATTTACACCACCCTCTTTTAATTGCAAGTTCATTTTCTGCAAATTATGAGCAACTTCTTCATAACGCTTTTTCATCGGTAATTTAAGATTAAAAATGGCTTCCCGGCACCAGCCATTAACCAACCAATCTGCCATTAACTGCGTCACTTTTGCTGGTTTTTCCACCATGTCGCATACCAGCCAATAAACGTTTTTTGTCGAAGGCTCAAACTTAAAACCATCAACTTTGTGATGTTTAACTTGCCCCGTATCCATCAAACTTTTCGACATTAGGCCATTATCTACCGCATGCACCATCATACTACGTTTCACCAGTTGGTAAGTCCAACCCCCCGGACACGCACCTAAATCAACCGCATATAAACCGCTAGCTAATCGCTCTTCCCATTCATCATATGGGATAAAAACATGAAACGCTTCTTCCAGTTTTAATGTTGAACGACTTGGCGCATCCGAAGGAAATTTCAACCGAGGAATACCCATATAAAATGGCGAGTTATTGTTACTGTAAGAATAACCAACATAACAGCAACCCGGAGCAATAAAGAAAACGTGTATTACCGGGCGGTTAACATTTTCCCGAATCAGCAAGATCTTTTCCTGCCGCATAGCATTACGCAACGGAACAGTAAATTTTCGGCAGAATTTTAATAATTCTTTACTTTCATTAGTATCAGGCACCTCAACCCGTAACTCGCCTGCACGCTCAATGACGCCATGCAGCATACCAATAATCGGACTTATCCGATCTTCAGGAGGCAAATCTCGCAATAACTCACCCACAACCAGTATCTGACGGGCAAAAATCAGCTCGCGAAATGGGATTTCACGAATCAGCCGATCAGCATCTTCATGTTGATAACACTCAAACAGGACATAGCCACTGTTATCTTTCACCCGGGCAAAACCGTAAATCTCTTTTTGCCCCGCTTTATCAGTGATTTCTGCTGCACACTCTTTTTCAAAACCAGGGCGGCAATATAAAGCAATTTTATTCATGGCGAAGCGCCGATTTCCTTAGACGCAAAGCGCCAATTAATACTAAAAACCAGCCGATAAGAAAGCTAAATCCTCCAACTGGCGTAATGTAAGTGAAAAATTTAACCTGCAATAAGGCCATACAATAGAGACTGCCGCTAAACAACAAAATACCTACTGCAAAAAAGACGCCACTCCAGTAAAACCAGAGCACAACTTTACGCATTAGCATGGCAGACATCGCCATCATTGCCAGAGTGTGAATCCCCTGATATTGCAGACCGAGATCAATCCAACTTATCTGATATTTTTCCATCATCGGAGATAATAAATGTGACCCTACAGCACCAAATGCCACATAGAAAAAACCACTGAAACCAGCAAAGATAAGCATTAGACGACTATTCACTGTTATCTCCCTTTCTCATATTCTCTTTGAGAGCTATTACAGCTCGAATGCCTTATTCCGTTCTTACTCATTGGTAATAAAGCCCAATTTCTCCTGCTCACTGGCTGCCTGTGCCAAAACCCACTGTCTGAATGCGGCAATTTTCCCCAATTCAGCCTGACTATCATGACAAACAAGGTAAAATGCATTCTTACTCACTAACACATCATTAAATGGGCAAACTAAGCGCCCCGCATCAATTTCAGTCCGAGCCATGACATTATTCGCCAGTGCAATACCCTGCCCGTGAACAGCGGCTTGGATCACCATTGCACTGTGGCTAAATATTGGTCCTTGCTGAACATTTATCTGCTGCTGCATATCAAGCTGGCGCACATACGCTTGCCAGTCACGACGAGAAGAATCATGTAACAACGTATGACGCGCCAAATCGGCGGGGGTTTTCAAAGGATTATCTCCAGTCAGTAACGAAGGAGAACAAACGGGAAGCAAGTATTCTGCGTAAAGACGATCAGTACGTAACCCCGGCCAATTTCCACGGCCATAAAATATGGCAACATCAACATCATCAGCAAGTTTATCTTCTTCTCTGTCTACCGCCTGTATTCTGACATCAATGCCAGGATACGCTAAATTAAAACTGGACAGCCTTGGAACCAGCCACTGGATAGCAAAGCTAGGTGAGAGGCTAACCGTCAAAGCTCCTTTGGCACTTCTGGCTTGAAGTTTACGTGTTGCTTCATTTATCGCCGTGAATATCTCTTTAATGTCCAAATAGTAGCTTTGACCTTCTTCAGTCAACAATAGTGAGCGATTGCGACGACGAAACAATTTCAACCCAAGAAAATCCTCCAGACTTTTCATCTGATGGCTAACTGCGGCCTGAGTCACAAATAATTCTTCTGCCGCCTTAGTAAAACTTAAATGGCGCGCTGCGGCATCAAAAACCCGCAACGCATTAAGTGGTGGTAAACGTTTGGACATGTGAGCCCTTATGTAATGTTGGCGATACCGGTAACTCTTTATATTTAGTTATTAGTTTTTGTAATCCGAATCATTATAAATTGTCCATTGAGGATACTCCAGTAAATCCCTATAGTGGCGCCACTTCCTAAGCCGGAACGAAAAGTGAATCAGCTTAACGCTATGAAACTTTTGGCTTTGTGGTTGTGATGTTGTGTTTGCAAGTTGTCTGGGAAACCAGACCCTGTAGCTTAAGCTACTGTTTTTTTTTCACTTCCTGTACATTTACCCTGTCTGTCCATAGTGATTTTTTAATGCACCGCAGTTGCGGTGCTTTTTTTTTGGCATAAAGACTCGAACATGGCAATATTATTCAATGTAATAACCTATACCCTATGGATTTCAAGATGCATCGCGGCGGCAAGGGAGCGAATCCCCGGGAGCATAGATAACTATGTGACCGGGGTGAGTGAGTGCAGCCAACAAAGAGGCAACTTGAAAGATGACAGGTATATCCATTTTCAGCCAGAAACAAATGGTTAAGCACCATCACCACCAAAACAAAATTAATATATCTATGAAAAAGTTCGAACCAGAACAGTTCCGCCAGCAATTTCCAGCGCTACAACAGCTTCCATCACAACAATTTTCTACACAAAAACAGACAGTATTTCTGGATAGTGCCGCCACCGCACTCAAACCACAAGCCATGATAAAGGCAACACAAAATTATTATCAAAACAGTAGCGCTACCGTACATCGTAGCCAACACCAAGCAGCGCTGGAAATCACATCCCGCTATGAACAGGCCCGGCAACAGGTTGCCGAACTCATCAACGCCCCACAAGCTGAAGATATTATCTGGACAAAAGGAACAACGGAATCCCTCAATCTAGTTGCTCAAAGTTATTTCCGTACTCATCTCCAGCCTTGTGATGAAATTATAGTGAGTGAACAGGAACATCATTCCAACCTGATCCCTTGGTTAATGTTGGCAGAACAAGCCGGCGCCAAGGTTATTAAATGGCCTCTAGGCAATGGTAAAGTGCCTGATATCAACATTCTGCCTGAACTGATAAATAAACATAGTCGACTGATAGCAATCAGCCAAATGTCCAACGTGACTGGCGGAACAGTTGATCTCGCTGCAATAACAGAAATAGCACGCCAACACGGTTGTCTGGTCGTTGTCGATGGCGCACAAGGCGTTGTTCACAATCCCATTGATGTCCAACAATTAGATATCGATTTCTACGCATTCTCTGCTCACAAACTCTATAGCGCGAACGGCGTTGGTGTACTTTATGGTAAAAGTGAATTACTTAATGCCATGTCTCCCTGGCAAGGCGGCGGGAAAATGCTCTCCCACACTTCATTCAGCGATTTTATACCAGAAGCGGTGCCTTTCCGGTTTGAAGCAGGCACACCGAATGTTGCTGGTATTATTGGTTTTTCTGCCACGCTGGAATGGTTGAAAGATATTGATATTGCCAAAGCCGAAACCCATGCGGTCACACTTGCCGATTATACCGAAGAACAACTCTCCGCTTTACCCGGATTTATCAGCTATCGTATTGCCGGTTCTAGCTTATTGGCTTTTAATTTTACCGACATTCATCACAGTGATCTGGCAGCTATTCTGGCAGAACAAAATATTGCCTTACGCTCCGGTCAGCACTGTGCCCAACCACTGATCGAAGCTTTAGGTATCAGAGGCTGTTTGCGCGCCTCCTTTATGCCTTACAACAACCGGCAGGATGCCGATGCCTTAATTCAAGCAGTAAAATTTGGCCTTTCTCTATTACAGGATGAATGACATTATGACTCAAACCGCTGAAAACCGGATTGCACCACACCCATTTGGCCGGGAAATCAGCCAACAACAGCTCATTGAAACCTTTAACCAATGTCGCCAATGGGAAGATCATTATCGCCAGTTAATCTTACTGGCAAAGAAACTGCCCGCACTGCCTGAAAACTTAAAACAGCAAGATACCGAAATGTCCGGCTGTGAAAACCGGGTTTGGTTAGGGTATCAATTACTGCCAGATGGCCATTTGCATTTTTATGGCGACAGCGAAGGCCGCATTGTAAAAGGTCTGCTAGCAGTGCTCCTGACTGCCGTAGAAGGAAAAACACCGGAACAAATTTTGGCAACCAACCTGTTGGCGCTATTCCATCAACTTGGGCTGGAACAACAGATAAGCGGCTCACGGTTGAATGGCGTCAAGTCGCTGATTAATACCGTGCAAAACGCCGCAAAATCTTATATCAAAGATCACCCTGACGTTGCGCCTTAGCTACCATCTTTTTTAGGGCATGGGAAACCGCAACAAACCCAAATGTCGCCGTGACCATCGTTGCGGCACCAAAACCAGAAGCACAATCCATACGCTTAGTGCCCTCTGCGGTACTTTTCGCGGCGCAAACAGAGCCATCACTCTGCGGATAAACCAATTGCTCAGTTGAAAACACACAATCAATACCCAATTTACCTTTACCATTCTTCACAACACGATAATCAGATTTCAGCCTTTCGCGCAGTTTAGCCGCTAAAGGGTCCTGAACCGTTTTTGCCAAATCAACAACCTGAATCTGTGTCGGATCAAGTTGCCCACCTGCGCCACCGGTTGTCACCAGCGGAATTTTATGGCGACGGCAATAAGCCAACAGAGCCGCTTTTGGCCTGACACTATCGATAGCATCAATCACATAACTGAATCCAGCAGCCATCATCTCTTCAACATTATCGGGTGTGAGAAAATCATCAACACAAGTCACTTTGCACTCTGGATTAATTGCCAGAATACGTTCGGCAATCACTTCGGTTTTTGGTTGCCCAATATGCTGTTTTAAAGCATGTAATTGGCGGTTGGTATTAGTGATACAAACATCATCCATATCAATCAAAGTGATAGCACCGATTCCTGTACGAGCCAGAGCCTCCGCCGCCCAAGAACCCACACCACCGATACCCACAACACAAACATGAGAATAGCAAAACAAAGAAAGCGCTTTTTGTCCATATAAACGGGCAGTCCCGGCAAAGCGCTGCATATATGCATCAGAAAGAGAAGTTTGCATTACTGAATATCAACCCTGAAAACCTGTTATAAAATTTTTGAATAGCAATCACTGACTTACCATCAGCATGGTAGGCCGCGCTTTTTTTAACACCCAAACCCGACCGTAGTGGTTATAGAAACCTGCTTTTATGCCTGCCACATCGCCAATACCATGATAGATATCGAAATGATGGCCTTTTATTGCGCCGCCAACATCTAACGCAACCATCAGGCGCATTTGGTACTGACCGGTAAATTTACCCTCTTTATCCAACAAAGGAATCTCTACCAACAGCGTTGTTCCTGGTGGAATAAGCCTTTTATCAGCAGCTACAGAGGCTTTTGCAATTAAAGGAACACCACTCGCCCCCCGTACCGGCGCAAAATTTTCAGGTTTAAAGAAAACAAATGATGGGTTTTGCTCCAATAATGCACGAACTTCTGCCTCACTGTGAGATTCCGTCCATTTACGAATCGCTAGTATAGAGATATCTTCTTGCGCGATTTCTCCACGCTCAATCAGCAACTTGCCAATGCTCCGGTAAATATGCCCATTCTTACCGGCATAACCCAAAAAAGTCAGTGGCCCGCCATCACCAAAATCGACATAACCACTACCCTGCACCTCCATAATATAATTATCAATCAGTGAACGACTATAACCAATAATCAAACTGGGGCTAAGAGCACCATTATATATTTCGGTTCGGCTTGGTAAGCGATATTTACTCTTAGGCGGCATCCGGTACAGAGGATATTTAAACTCCCCCTGTTTAACGCGGCGAGCTTGCAACACTGGCGTATAGTAGCCGGTAAATTGGACGTTACCGTAATTATCGACACCTTCCATCTGGTAAGCGCGTAAATTAAACAGATTCAACTTACTGGTTTCACCACCCGCTAACATCCAGTTTTGAACAGCGTCAAAAGTTAAGCTATTACGATTATACAGACGAGGAGCAACCTGATTAATCAGAGCGACCTGCTCTGAAAAATCCTTTGCATTAACTGGCTTACCCTGAGCATTGGGTTGATTAACCAGCCGTAAATCCTGGGCGATACGACCATCTCTATATTGTTGACCCTGTGCTGTTGGGCGAGAATGACATCCAACTAACAGTGAAATCACGGTTCCACACAGCAGATACTTACCCCAGTATTTCATTGTTGTCTTCTCTATACTTGCCAACATGACCCAACGGCAAACCATACCAAACCAATAAAAATAATGAAACCTACCATAAAAAAATAACTTAACAAAACAACGACACAAACGAATAAAAAAACTCCAACATGCAGAGTAACCCATCAAAAAAGTAACGAAACAAACAATTTTTAATAAAAAAAACTTGCAACGGCTCTTATCCCGAGTATAGTGCCCGCATCGGACGCGGGGTGGAGCAGCCTGGTAGCTCGTCGGGCTCATAACCCGAAGGTCGTCGGTTCAAATCCGGCCCCCGCAACCAACACAATAAAGTAGTTCGATAAAACGGACGCGGGATGGAGCAGCTTGGTAGCTCGTCGGGCTCATAACCCGAAGGTCGTCGGTTCAAATCCGGCTCCCGCAACCAATTTTCGCTACTCAAAATATCAAAACGGACGCGGGGTGGAGCAGCTTGGTAGCTCGTCGGGCTCATAACCCGAAGGTCGTCGGTTCAAATCCGGCCCCCGCAACCAATTCTCTATGCGTTTCAGCATATAAACTCCCAAAAGCAACTTCATAATGACTTTTAGATAATTTTTTCGTCATCGTATCTGCTCTCAGTTTAATGATAAATATCCACATATAGTCATTTCTGGCTTGACAGATTATCGTTTATAAACGATAACAAAGCTATGAATGAGATACGACACTATATCGACAACAACGGACGTGATGTCTTTGAAGAATAGCGAGAACAAATACGTGACACCAAGGCTCAAATTGCCATTGACCGACGCATTATGCGCATGGAACTGGGTAACTTTGGCGATCACAAACCCTTGTCCGAGGGTGTCTGGGAACTGCGCATTGACATAGGGCCGGGGTATCGGTCTATTACGCCAAATCTGGCTTAACTGTAGTTCTTCTGCTCTGTGGCGGCGACAAACGTAAGCAAAACGCAGACATAGCCAGAGCATGTGAATACTGGCGTGAATGGAAGAGCAGAAACAGATAGGAGAACAAATAATGAAAGATAGATCACACGACGACGCAATGGCCGAGGTGTTCCGCAAAGACCCGGCTTACGCGATTGAGCTACTAAACAGCATCCTTGAAGATGGCGAACAAGCCGAGTTACTGATTGCCCTTCGCCAAATGACCAAGGCTTTCGGCGGAGTTCGTAACGTGGCCAAGGAAGCTGAGTTGAATCCGAACCAGCTCTATCGCACCTTGTCAGCCGAGGGCAACCCGGAAGTTAGAAGTCTAAGCGCGATTCTGCGTGTCATGGGCTTGCGCCTGGCAGTTCAACCTATCACTACCCACTAAATAGGGCGGGGAGTATAGGCTAAAGGAAAATAGCCTCCTTCCCTGTTTAACAGCAAAAATTACCCATAGCGGCAAGCTCAAATTGCCAAACTACCGCCATTCTTAAAATAAGCTTTGATACCCGCAAAAATTGACTCTGCTACTTGCTGCTGGAAACGCGCGGTTTTCAGTTTCCGCTCCTCTTCCAAATTGCTAATAAAAGCAGTCTCTACCAGAATCGAGGGGATATCCGGCGCTTTCAGTACCGCGAATCCAGCTTGATCCACCCGGTTTTTATGCAGTTTATTCACCTTGCCCATGTGCTTGAGCACTTCACCACCAAATTTAAGGCTATCATTGATTGTCGCAGTCTGTAACAAATCAAACATCGTGTGATCCAGATACTTATCACCGCTTTTACTTACTCCGCCAATTTGATCAGCTTCGTTTTGCGTCTGGGCTAGAAAAAGTGCGGTATTACTGGTTGCGCCTTTAGTAGAAAGCGCAAAAACCGAAGAACCACGGGCCGCTCGGTTAGCAAAAGCATCAGCATGAATAGAAACGAATAGATCAGCTCGCATTTTACGCGCTTTTGCCACCCGAACTTTTAATGGGATAAACACATCTTCATTACGGGTCATATAAACTTTCATACCCGGTTCACGTTGAATAAGCGTTTTCAATCGACGGGCGATTTTCAGAACAACGTCTTTTTCACGAGTTTTATATTTACCGATAGCGCCGGGATCTTCCCCTCCATGTCCAGGGTCAAGCATGATAATAATCGGCCTGTCTTTACCTGCTTTGCCTGGCTTTGGCCTTTCCACTGGCAGATCCTCGGCCAAATGACCTTTATTGTACTCTTCGAGTAGAGCAAGCAATGGATCATCATTCGTATTAGCCCCCGCAGCGGGATAAATATCCAATACCAGACGATGTTTAAATTCTGCCACTGGCTTCAAAGTAAACATATGCGGGCTGACAGCTTGTTTAACTTCGAACACCAGACGAACGGTTTTAGGATTAAATTGCCCCGCCCTGACCAATTTAAGATAAGGATCGCGGGATTGAATCTGCCCATCCATTCCGCTCAAGGTATGATTTAGTTGTACACCTTCAAGATCAACGACAATTCTATTTGGGTTCTTTAACACAAACTGGCGATATTTGAGTGGAATATTAGATTCAAGAGTCACACGGGTATAACTGGATGCCGGCCAAATACGTACTGCTATAACTTTTGCTGACGCTGCGTAACCCACCTGACTAACACTAAGTAACCACATCGCTGCGGCTCCCTGCAACAAACGACGTCGCGACAGATTATGATCTGAATGACTCATCTACTTATATATTCCATTCATAAAATACAAATATTCAGGGTGATATTCACCAAATGAAACGATCAAATGAAAAACTTTAACCAACCAGCATTATGCTGTCATCAATAAACAGCATTTTATATTTTGCAAATTATTAACGTCTACAGGTATATGAAAATGTTTTTATCTGAATTGCCTCTTGCCATTTTCTCCCAAAAGGAATAAAAAAGCATAAATTACGAATAAAAATTCAATCGAGAGTCTGTTATGAAAGAACGCAGCACCGAATTAGTTGAAGGATTTCGTCATTCTGTTCCGTACATCAATGCACACCGTGGTAAAACCTTTGTGATTATGCTTGGTGGAGAAGCTATTGCTCATGAAAATTTCTCTAACATTATCAACGATATAGGATTACTGCATAGTTTGGGCATCCGCCTAGTCGTCGTTTATGGCGCCAGACCTCAAATTGAACAAAATCTTGCAGACCATCATTACAAACCGGTTTACCACAAACATACCCGTGTAACCGATAATAAAACATTAGAATTAGTCAAACAATCTGCTGGTTTGCTGCAACTGGATATTACCGCACGTCTTTCTATGAACTTGAATAATACCCCGTTACAAGGAGCCAATATTAATGTTGTCAGCGGTAACTTCATTATTGCTCAACCTCTTGGTGTTGATGATGGTGTGGATTATTGCCACAGCGGGAAAATTCGCCGTATCGATGAGAATGCCATAAATCGTCAATTAGACAATGGCGCAATCGTGCTAATTGGCCCTGTCGCGGTTTCTGTCACCGGAGAGAGTTTTAATTTGCCATTTGAAGATGTCGCCACCCAATTAGCTATCAAATTACAGGCTGAAAAACTGATTGGTTTCTGTTCTACTCAAGGCGTACAAGACAAAGACGGAAAAATTCTATCGGAAGTTTTCCTTAATCAAGCACCAGAGCTGATTAAAGAGCTAGAAGTTAAAGGTGACTACTATTCAGGTACAATCCGTTTTTTACGGAGTGCAGTAAAAGCTTGCCGTCGTGGCGTTCGTCGCAGCCATTTATTAAGTTATCAGGCTGATGGTTCTCTACTTCAAGAATTATTCTCCCGAGATGGTATTGGCACTCAAATAGTGATGGAAAGCGCAGAACAAATACGCCGAGCTAATATCAATGATATTGGTGGTATTCTCGAACTTATTCGCCCACTGGAACAACAAGGTATTCTGGTTCGCCGTTCAAGAGAACAACTTGAAAGAGAAATTGATAAATTCATCATTATCGAACGCGATAACCTGACTATCGCCTGTGCTGCGCTTTACCCTTATCCTGAGGAGAAAATTGGCGAAATGGCTTGTTTAGCGGTTCACCCTAAATACCGCAGCTCTTTAAGAGGTGAAGTATTACTGAATCGCATTGCGGAGCACGCCAAACAGTTCGGACTGGAAAAACTGTTTGTTCTGACTACCCGTAGCATTCATTGGTTCCAGGAGCGAGGTTTTGAACCCGCAGAACTCTCAATGCTACCGATTCAGAAACAAGTGTTATACAACTATCAGCGCCGTTCTAAAATCCTTATGTTAAGTTTGGAACCACAGTAATAAATGTATTCATGCCGAAAGGTTTACATTACCCTTAAACTCAGCGGTAATGATATTAAACCTACGGCATCCTACCTCTACCTTAGTCTGTTAATTCAGTGATTAATCGAATGAATAATTCTTATCTTTAATTTTGTAAATGGTATTTTATATCTACGTTGCTTATTGCGAAATATCGGTACTTTGAATGGTATAATGCAAACCAATGGTAAATTCACATAATCAGCTAACCACCATAATTACTATGATACAAGTGCAACATCGTTAATCTGGAAGCAAACATGTTCGTATTCCCTTAAACTTTCACCCAAACAAACCTGCAACGGACTGATAAAACAATCCATTATCCGACATCCATCTGTGTTTAACAATTACCCCGTAAACCCTGGTCCAATTGAAGTGAACCCCAAAAGTTAGACATTTTGCCCGTCGAAAGACAGGCGTCCTCATCTAGGGCGCTTACATTTAAACGGCGCGATTCACCTATTTATGAGACCCGCGATAACCATCGCGGGCCTTGTTACCGATCAGTGCCAGTTGGCTGCCAGCACAGGTTGCAGCCGCTGTTGCTCGACATCGCCGAGCATTGCGGTCGCAGGTGTCGGCGGCGCGAAAGCAGCCATAGCCTGGACAAGATTTTCAACATTACGGTCCGTCAACCGATGATCGTCACCAGCCATGATGCTGCCGGGGCGTTCGGAAGGACTGGCATACCAATTATGCAGTGTTACCTCCTGCTTGCTGCCAATGACCGAAATTTGCAGATCCTGCCCTTCATGCTGGAACCACAGACGCTCAGGGCTGATATCCTTTCCGAATACCAACCGCCCCATATCACCACTAAATTCCAAATCGTTGTCCCCATGCCCGACTTCTACCGTCGACATAGTACCACTGGTCACAATATTGTTATTACCATCCCCGACTTTCACTTTCGACATAGTACCGCTGGTCACGATATGGTTATCACCATTCCCAACTTCCACTCGCGACATGGTACCACTCGTTACTATATGGTTATTACCATCCCCCACCTTCATTGTCGCCCCTCCTCCTGTATCAGTGATACTATTGTTGCCATGTCCGACTGTGAGTTTGTTGATATCTCCGACAATGACGTTATTACCATTACCCAGCGTAATATTTGACATCGATTCTGCCACATTGACTGTATTGTCACCGTTACCCGCAACCATTTTGACGCCTACAGCTTTCACATTGACAGTCTTGCTCTCGTCCCCCAAAGTAACCTTGCCAAAGGTTCTTTGGACCGTAATGGAATTAGGGTCAGTAGTCACCGGTGTAGGTTCCACTGCTGGCTTAATTTTCGGAACGCTAGGCGTTGGGTGTAGTTCAAAAGGAGGGATACTAATCGGTTCCCGCTTAGGAATAGTGATAGGCGTTAATGCGTCCGGGAAAGTCACCGTCGGTTTATCAGGAGATTGCGTCACCACTGGCTTGACCGTTGGGACCAAATCCGGCATAGGCTCCGCAAAAAGAAAGTCGGCCGCATCGACCTGCGAAATGTCCAGGGTATCGAGATACAGCAACTTCACGTTTGAATCAGTACCGCTGGCCCCATTAAAGATAACTTCAACGCCATGAATTTGTGACAGGCCGTTGATCGTGCCACGATTACTCTTAGCAATGGTGAGTTGGCTGAAATCAGTGACGCCGGTTTGACGCAAATCAATTTTATCAATGCCGTGACGGAACCCACGTAATGCATTCTTGTAGTCCTTAACACCCGGTTGGGCTGCCACCACAAAAACGTCTGACGCCGCACTGTCATGACTATAGATAGTCCCATTCAAGCTAAATTTCATCTGACCCTGAGCATCGCTAGTAAGCATGACGCCCTTGCCGCCGCCCTTAAGGATCACGGTTCCCAAGCCTTCTTGTGGCTGGAGCGTTGAGGCGTCGCTACTCGTGTAAGCCGCCGGAGCGATAAAGGTGTCCTGGAACTTGAAGTTCGCCGCACCAATCCCGGCGAGTGTCTGATTTTTCAGGACAATGCTCTGCCCCTTACCCAGCTCGACCTTAACATCCGCCCCCTGCTGCGTCAGCAACAGATCGGCAAACGTTTTTCCACGAAATCCGACCAGATCGATGATCTCGCCACGAGCCGCTTCAAAGTTGCTAATAACATCGCTACCCGCTTCACGGCGGTGGACTACAAAGAAGTCCTTGCCCGCGCCGCCTGCCAGTGTGTTGTTTCCACGCCCGCCATCAAGCAATGCATCGGCATTACCAGCAACCAGCATATCGTTGCCATCGCCGGTGACGATGTTCTGAATGCCCGACGGATTCTTTATCGTCAACGCTGTGCCGCCAATGTTGGCAACACCAGTCAGCAAGTTGACCGAGGTATTCCGCGAAACAGCCGCCGCATTGAGGGTATTACGCCCTCCCGCCACGCCATTCACCGCATCATCCAATACCGCGCGGTTGGCCTGCCCGACCACTGACTGAATATATTCGTCGGTGTAAAAGTAAGTGTCATCCGGGGTGCTCTTGCTGCCGTACAAACGTAGCGACCAGGCATTTAATGTGACCGGCAGGCCGGAATTCGCATCGCTCACCTGTAGGGTCCAGTTGCCAGCCGAGCGTTCACCAAAATCATGGGTCGACATAAAGCTGTACTTGAACGTCCCCGACCGGCTACTACCCAAATCGGTCGCGGTCGCGCTCGCGCCCGGCATACCGTCTGGAACCTTACCCTGACGATTGAGCAATATGCTCTGAGTGCCATCAGGAGAGATCAGTTTGAGCGTCAGATCGCCAAGACGGCCTACCTGAGCGTCAAAATCGATCTCGACATGTTCGACATTCAGACCGGCATTCATGGCGATGGACGATGTTAGCGTTTCCCCCGCCGCCAAGGTTTTCCCCAGAGGGCCGCTGGATGCGCTATAGACGAACTCGTTGGCAGCGGTGCTTTGAGTCATCCAAGACTCAGCCAAGCGAACAGCGGCTCGCGCATCGATTTGACCGAAACCGTAATCGTTGCTGGTATGCATACCGCCGCCATTCCAGCTATGGCTACTATTATCGTTCCATGCGGTAGATGGGTCATTGATCTTGCGAGCGGATAGAGCAAGGATCTGCTGCACATCCCGATAGCCTAAGTTCGGGTTGGCCTCAAGCATCAACGCAACAACACCGGAGACTATCGGAGCGGCAAAGCTGGTGCCTTGCATGCTGGTATAGTCATTGCCGAAAGTTGAGCCACGTTCGGTTTTCAGCATATAGCTGGTAGACACGACATTGCTGCCCGGCGCCGAAACCAACAGGCTGGCTCCCGGATTGGAGAAGGGTGAGGAGCCAATCTGCAAAGTCGACAAATCTCCTTGTGCGTTGATTGCACCGACTTCCACCGAAAAGCGGTTGTTATTGGTCAGCGACCCTTGGGCATTGCCGCCTTCCGCACGATGGTTGCCGCCCGCCGCCACGATGACGGTACCCAACCCACCACGACCATTAGCCGCCGCATACTGCGCATTCAGGCTCAGCGACGCGGCAGTATTTATGGAACCGCCCTGAAAGCTGCTGAGCGCGAAATCGTTGGCAAATCCCCAGCTATTGTTGGCAATGTCAAAACTGACCATATGCCCCAGTCCCGCAAGATCGGCGCCGTCATTAGCCAGATAATAGCCGCCCAACGTAGCATCATGGGCAACCCCGACGCCACCTGTATTATTCTTCGCCGCGACCATCACACCCGCCACCATTGTCGCGTGGTTGGAGACCACATTCGGCAAGGCGCCATTGGTTTGTTGAGTCTGCAACCAGGCTTTGTCGACATTCGCCGCAAGGTCAGGGTGATTAATATCAAATATTTCAGGCGCGGTAGCAAACTTACCGCCCGGCTCGAACTGACCAATGCGTACGCCCTTGCCGGTATAGTCCTTCCAGACCGGCAGAATGTTGGCATCGCTCAAATACCATTGTTGAGCAGCTAATGGATCGAGCGGGACTTCCGGGGTCAGTAATGTGGCAACGGCACGCATCGGCGCGGTTTCCCCACTACTCAGATCGACTACCGATGCTGACGGATTCCCGGCTGCGTCAGTTACACCATATTTAAAGCTAATGACACCGGTGTAATCTGCATCCGGCGTAAACAAGACATCGCCCTGGGCTGTGAGTTTGACCGTACCGCCTATCGCATCCCCAACATTGGCAATGCGCAGAGCACCCTGACTGTTAAGATGTTGATCGTTAGCCAACAGACTTTCTGCGGCAATCAGATGTGGCTGAGTACGATCAAAAACCTTGCCGTCCTTGTCGTGAGTGAGAACATCCTCGACAGGCATCGCATTGGGTGTTTGTAAATCAACCGCCGAAATATCTGAAAAATTGAGTTTCTGAATATTTTTCAGCGTTACCGTGCCGTCACGCCCGGCGACCTTATCGGTCACCACATACCCACTGTCGGTACGGGTAATTTGGTAGTCGCCGTGGTTACCGTGTAGGCTGACGATATTGATCCCGCCGTCCCCATCAATCGTAGCATTGCCGTGACCCACTTCGATCACGTCGTCACCAAAGCCGCCGAAAATCTTATCATCGCCGCCGCCAGCGTGAATGATGCTGCCGCCTTGGGAAGCATAGATTGTGTCGCCTTGGGGACCGGCATAGATAACCGATTTGCCACTACCACCAATGATGGTGTTGTGCCCACTGCCGCCGACCAGGACATCATTACCCATTCCACCTATCAGAGTCGAATTGCCGGAGCCACCCTTGATAAAGACACCGTTGACACTACCGCTTATGATAGTATCGTTGCCGCTCCCGCCTTGGGCGATGGTTAAACTGGCTTGACCCATGTTCAGTTCCACGCCTTGGTTACCGACAATGATCGCCGTATCGTGCCCGCCATTGCCGTGAATATTTTTCGTATCGTCAGAAGCGCTGATAACAAAAACATCATCGCCGGTACCGCCAACATAGGTATTGCTCCCTGCGCCCCCGACCAGCCAGCTACCGGTTTTTGCCGCAATCAACGTATCATTGCCGCTGCCACCATACAGATTGCTCACCCCCAGTTGCCCCGCATCTAAGGTTTCATCTGTTTCACTCTGGCTGGCGTAAGCTGTGGTTGTAATATCGTTGGCGGTGGAAGTCACTTTCGTGCCAGTTCCCTGAGTGCTCAGGGTGTTGCTAACGGTATCACCAAGAAAGTCGACAGCCAGCACTTCCTGAGTTTTACCATTGATAGTAAACGACCCACTGGCAATGATCTTATTCCCATCACGGGCGTCTGTTTTGTTCGAAGCCCGGACGTTTATCTGGCTAATACCCAATTCCGCCAGTGTCTTGAGTTCACCCGCATCGACTTTTGCATCGTGGGTATTGTCAACCCAGACCCGCAGCTTGCTCCAGATCGGGTCATTCTGATCAATCACTCCGTCTTTATTGGCATCTTCACTGGCTAAAGCCCCGAAACCATCCTTGAATTTTTTTTCGCCAGCGGCACCGTTTATTCCGGCCTTACCACCGTAGTACTCGGAAAACATCTGGCTGGCATTTTTTATCTGACCGCTACCATCGTCGATCACCAGTATTCCCGTATTGCGATCCGCCCAGCCGCTACGCTTAAGCGTGCCACTGTTATCCATATCGAACAGCACGCCGTCACGGATATCCGTCATATGCACACCATTGCCGCTCAGATCCAATAACAGCGGGTCAACATAAGTGTTAAACGTTGTCATCGCCGACAAGCCGTTCAACGTCACGGCGTTGCGTAGGCCAAAGTTCAACTTGCTAGTGTCCCCGGGTTGGTAGAAAGGCTTGTAGAACTCCGACAGATAGCTGTTGGGTTTGACATTGGGGTCAAGCTGCATTTCACCGGGACGAATACCACCGGTGGCAAGACCCGCCATCTGGGTGGAAGCGAAGTCTGTTTTATTGAGCATATCCCCGACGGCAGATATTTTATGTGTTGCGGAATTTTGTATAAACCCGTTAGCAACATCCTGCTGAGCTTTGTTTTCACCCTGAATATGCCGCAGAGGTTTTGGCGTGGACACGATATCGATGTCAATCAATGGCTTCATCGGTAGGGTGATTTTCGTATCCTCTGGCCTAAGCCATAAACATGCCCGACCACTTTCATCGTCAAGATAATAAAAATCACTATGACGAATATAAAGACTCAAGTTGTCACGAATAATTTTCCTTCCATTATTTTGCAACATATCACGCAAATGCATAGGATTATGATTAGGGAACAATTCTCCCTTGGAACCTTTTTCGTTATAGCCAATGGCTTTTAATGACGCAAATACGAAATCCACGCAACTGTTTTTGGCTACGTTGTAATGCTTTTCATCAAATCCAACTAACGATGGGTCTTCTGAAAAAGCTTTTAACCTGTTGTACTGAAATTCAGTCAACTCTACGGTGGTTTCGTAAGAGGTCTCTTGGTAGGCCGCATTATCAAACTGCGTTATTTGTCCTTCACCAAGCATTTGATCATACGCAGACTCAAAACCGTAACTTTTTTCATTTCCGTTCCCGTCATTTAACACATACCACATATGGCCGCCAAATGAAGAATGAACATCTCCAGCTTTGTGTTTTCCTTTATCGGCTTGATAAATATATTTCGCCCCCATCGGAGCAACTTTATATGTTACGGTATAGTTCTTTGCCATCTTTCATATTTCCTTTGTTTATACTGATATCATTTCAAATCTTCGGATTAAAATATATGAGCTGTACAAAACTCTGAATGTCATTAAAGGCTGGGACATCCTCCAGAGTGGTAATAACCGCAGAATAACGTCCGGGAGGTAACGAAAGTGTTTTAATTTCTCTCACCGCCGTATTTATCCTTCTTTCTTCGTAATCAAAGGTACGTCCCCAGCCATATCCACCAGCATTTATTTTCTCATCAAAAAAAACCTTACCATCTTTAACTATCTGAAGTGAAATAGGGGTTATTACCCCGTCCTTATAAATATCCCCGAACAACTCAAGCCGTTTTTTCATTTCCTCATAATCATCTCCTTTATTAAACAGCAGAGCAAACTGATAATCTCCAGCCTTTCTCTTGCTGAGTTCAAAACTAATCTCGACGGATTGCCCTGCATGCGATACATCAATCGGTTTGTATATAGTATCAATGTGCTTAGAACAGGCCATTAATAAGGTGAAGCTCATAAAAACAATAATGTTTCGCCATTTTTTTAACTTCTCATGTATACGTAATACTTTCATTTCCTCACTCCAAATTTTCATATTTCCTTTGTTTATATTAATACCATTTTAAATCTTCGGATTAAAAGATGTGAGCTGTACAAAACTCTGAATGCCATTAAAAGCAGAGACATCCTCCAATGTAGTAATTACCGCAGAATAACGTCCGGAGGGTAACGAAAGTGTTTTAATTTCTCGCACAGCCGTATTTATCCTTCTCTCTTCATAATAGAAGGCTTGCACACCATCAAGCCTCACTACGTTTATTTCCTTGTCAAAAAAAATATTACCATCTTTAACTAGACGGAACGAAATGGGGATTGCAACCCCATCATGATCAATATTCCCGAACAACTTAAATCTCCTTTTCATTTCATCATAATCATCCGTGGTAGCAAACAGCAGGGCAAACTGATAATCTCCAGCCTGTCTCTTGCTGAGTTCAAAATTAATCTCGACGGTTCGACCAGAATGCGACACATCAATCGGTTTGCGTATAGTCTCAATGTGCTTAGAGCAGGCCATTAATAAGGTGAAACTCATAAAAACAATAATGCTGCGCCAATTTTTAAACCTTTCATGTATACGTAATACTTTCATTTTGTCACTCCAAATAAAGTAAGGCTGCGAAATTTCTTTCCCATACTTGTTTTTTACAGATACGAATCAAATCTTCGGATCGTAATAGGTGAATTCAACAAAACTCTCAATGCCATTAAAAGCAGGGACATCCTCCAAGGTGGTAATGACAGCAGAGTAACGTCCGGGGGGTAACTCAAGTATTTTAATATTGCGCACTGCCGTATTTATCCTTCTTGCTTTGTAATAGACGGTTCGCCCCCAACAGCATTCCCCTACGTTTATTTTCTCGTCAAAAAAAACCTCGCCGTTTTTAACCAGACGAAGCGAAACGGGAATGGCAACCCCATCGTGATTAATATCCCCGTACAACTTAAATCTCCTGTCCATTTCATCATGACCACGCCCAGTAGCAAACATCAGGGCAAACTGATAATCTCCAATCTTGCTGATTTCAAAATCAATCTTGACTGATTGATCAGATTGCGTCACATCAATCGGCCTATATATATCAATGGGCTCAGAGCAAGCCGCCAACCAGGCACAACTTAAAAAAATAATCATCTTGTACCATTTTTTGAACTTTTCGTGTACTTGTAATACGTTCATTACGTCACTCCAAATTTTGATATTTCCTTTGTTTATACTTGTCATACCTGAATATGCATTTATTATCTCTCCGTAGCTCAGGGAAATAATAAGCAACTTTCATCTTGCGAGCTGCAACTTGAAATTTATGTGGTATATACTGATACTATTTTAAACATTCGGAAAATGCGTGAGCTATACAAAACTCTCAATGCCATGAAAAGCAGGCACATCCTCCAGGGTGGTAATTACCGCAGAGTAACGTCCAGGGGGTAACTTAAATATTTCAATATCGCGCACTGCCGTATTTATCTTTCTCTTTCTATAATGAATGGTGTGCTCCCAACCAGTCCCCAGCGTTTTTATTTCCCCGTCAAAAAGAACCTGACCGTCTTTAACCAAACGAAGCAAAACGGGAATAACAACCCCATCCTTACCAATATCACCGAACAACTTAAATCGCCTTTCCATTTCATCATGACCATCCCCAGCTGCAAACAGTAGAGCAAACTGATAATCTCTAACCTTACTGATTTCAAAATCAATCTTGACTGACTGACCAGACTTCGACACATCAATCGGTTTATATATATCCATCGGCTTAGAGCAGGCCATTAATAAGGCGCAACTCATAAAAATAATAATATTTCGCCAGTTTTTTAACCTTTCATGTACCCGTAATACTTTCATTTCGTCACTCCAAATTTTGATATTTCCTTTGTTTGTACTGATACCATTTTAAACCTTCCTAAATCTTCGGATTAAAATACGTGAGCTGTACAAAACTCTGAATGCCATTAAAATCAGGCACATCCTCCAAAGTGGTAATGACAACAGAATAACGTCCGGGGGGTAATACAAGTGTTTTAATATCGCGCACCGTCGTATTTATCCTTCTCTCATTGTAATAAAAGGATTGTATTCCTTCGCTTCCCACCGTATTTATTTCCTTATCAAAAAAAACCTTACCGTCTTTAACCAGACGAAGCGAAACGGGGACAGCAACCCCATCCTTATCAATATTTCCGAACAACTTATCCCGCCTTTGCATTTCAGCAAAATCATCCCCATTGGCAAATAGCAGGGCAAACTGATAATTACCAGCTTTGCGCTTGCTGAGTTCAAAATTAATCTCTACGGATTTCCCAGCATGCGACACATCAATCGGTTTATATATATCCATCGGCTTAGAGCATGCCATTAACAAGGTGCAGCTCATGAAAATAATCATATTGCGCCAGTTTTTGAACCTTTCGTGTATACGTAATACTTTCATTTCATCACTCCAAATAAAGTAAGGCTGCTAAAAACATTAACGGTCATTTATCTCAAACCCGGAAAACGGTGAATATGGCGAACCGGGTTCACAGAGCTACCCTCACGAACCTCCTTTTTCTCACCGTTCTCTCAAACTTTCATCCAGATGCTGCTGCAATGGGCTCAAGAAGTAATCGATTACTCGTCGTTGATCAGTTTTTATCTCTGCCGTGATCGACATGCCCGGAGACAGTGGGACTCGCTGACCATTGACCAGCACGTGATCAGACTTCAAGCGAATACGGCTGCTATAGATGAGTCCACGCTTTTCGTCCTCGATAGCGTCGTTCGATACGTTCAGCACTTCGCCGTCAACGGTGCCATACTTGGTGAAAGTGAAGGTTTCCACCTTGACGGTGACCGGTTGACCAACATGGACGAAACCTACATCCTTGTTTTCCAACATGGCCTCCACTTCTACCGGTTGGTCCGCGGGGACGATGACCATCAGCGGCTGAGCCGGCGTCACCACGCCGCCAACGGTATGGATAGCGAGTTGTTGAACTGTGCCGGCCACCGGGGCTTTAAGACTGGTCAGGGTTTCCTGATAACGGGCCTTCGCCAGCTCCTGAATCAAGGTCGCCGCTTTTTTGTTGGCTTCCTGTTGCAGGTCGAGCATGGCGCGACGATTTTGCGCGACAACAGTTTCACGCCGACGCCGCGCCTCGTCCTGAGCGGCGGTGTACTGCAAGACACTGGCCTGTTGTACGCTTAACTGGCGTTGCAAATCCAGTCGCGTCTGCTCTTTCTCCAGATATTCATGCCGCGACACATACTGTTTCGTCAGTAATCGTTGGTAATCCTCGGCCAATTGTGTAGCAATCGGCAGCGTTTTTCGCAGGCTAGCCACCTGGGATTGGGCTGACTGGATTTCGGCGCTGCGTTGGAGGATTTCTGCATCCACCAACTCCAGGTTGCTGCGGTATTCCTGGTATTGTCCTTGAAGCCAGCGTTGGGCACTGAGCACCTGCTCAGGGTTGGCGTTGTCAATCGTTCCTACCAGCGAAGCCGGCGACTTTTGTTGATTGATCGCGTCGAGCATGGCGGCACTCCGCGCACTGTCGATACGAGCAGCCAGCAGCTCGCTCTGAATCCGGCTGACGTCGGCGCTCGCCGCCGTCGGGTCGAGCTCGACTAACAACTCACCAACTTTCACCGTCTGACCGTCATTGACGTGGATCGCTCTGACCACCGCCGTTTCACTGGGTTGAATCAACTTGGTCTTGCCATTGGGAACAACCTTTCCCGGAGCGATAGCCACTACCTCGATTTTGCCAATGTAGGCCCAGAGCAACGCCAATACAGCAAAACCCATAATGCCCCAGGTGAAAATCCTCGGCGCTGGGTGAACAGGTGTTTCCTGCAACTCCAAAGCCGTCGGTAAAAACTGTAATTCATGAGCAAGTCGCGGCGACACGTCCATGTTTTTACGTTGGCGCCAAGACTCACGCCATGCGTGACGATAACGCTGCAATAAGGAAAGGGTGGCGCTCATTCGAAGTTATTTTCCTTGAATCGGAGTATGTTTATCTTGGTCACATCACCTCTGATTGTGTTATTAACCATTGATTACGTTATTAGCGTTTTCATCGTACGTTCTGGAAATGGAAACCTTTCAGCCTTGCTGCATTCGATACAGTCGTGAATAGTGGCCGTCCTGACGCGCCAGTAACTCGGCGTGGGCTCCCTGTTCAACGATCTGCCCGCGATCCATCACAAGGATACGATGCGCGTCGCGTACAGCGGACAACCGATGAGCGATAATGATGACCGTACGCCCCTTGCAAATGCTTTGCATGTTCTGCTGCACCACCCGTTCAGATTCGTAGTCCAGCGCACTGGTCGCCTCGTCAAAAATCAAAATGCGAGGATTGCCGATCAAAGCTCGGGCAATGGCCACCCGTTGCCGTTGACCGCCCGAAAGTGACGCGCCGTGCTCACCCACAATGGTGTCGTAACCTTCGGGCAGTTCAAGGATGAATTCATGGGCACCAGCCATGCGGGCGGCATGCATGACCACTTCGAGCGGCGCACCCGGATCACTCAAGGCAATGTTTTCACGAATGCTGCGGTTGAATAGCATATTGTCCTGCAACACCACGCCAATCTGCCGGCGCAGCGAGGACACATCAGCCAATGCCAAGTCCATGCCATCAACCATGACCCGTCCGCGCTCTGGAACATAGAGCCGCTGCAACAAGCGGGTCAGAGTACTTTTGCCGGAACCGGAGCGGCCCACCACACCAATGATTTCTCCCGCGCCAATGACCAAATTGACGCCGTGCAACACCTCAGAACCATCAGCCCGATAACGAAAATGCACCTGTTCGAACTCTACCCGCCCCTTGAGCGGCGGTACTGTGCTACGTGTAGCCTGAGACAATTCAGTACGGGAATTGAGGATGTCTCCCAGACGCTGCACCGAGACCCCGGTCTGCTGGAAGCTGGTCCACAGTTGCGCCAGGCGCATGATCGGGCCGCTGACACGGCCAGCCAGCATATTGAATGCGATCAGTTCCCCCACCGACAGCTGCCCCTCTATCACGAGGCGGGCGCCGAACCAGAGTGTGGCGACCGTCACTAACTTGCCGATAAGCGAGACGCTTTCATTGGCGAGGGTGGATAAGGTCTGTGTTTTGAAACCTGCGGCAACATAAGCCGCCAGTTGATTGTCCCACTTGCGGATGGCCTGCGGTTCAACCGCCATTGACTTTAGGGTATCGATGCCATTGACCGTTTCGACAAGGAATGCCTGATTCTCAGCGTTGCGTGTGAAGCTATCCTGTAATCGCTTACGCAAGAGAGGTGTAACCAACCCCGAAACGAGTGCATAGAGCGGCAATGATAACACCACAACGAGAGTCAGCCAGCCGCTGTAATAGAACATCACAAGGATGAACACCAGAGAAAAAAGCACGTCGAGCATCAAGGTAATGGCGTTGCCGGTAAGGAAGCTGCGGATGTTTTCCAGTTCGCGTACACGAGCCACAGAATCACCGACTCTCCTGGCCTGGAAGTAAGCCAGCGGCAGATTAATCAAGTGCCGAAAAAGATTCGATCCCAACTGCACATCAATACGGCTGGTCGTATGAGCAAACACATAGCTACGCAAACCGCTCAGAGCCGACTCGAACAGCATGATGCCCAGCAATCCTGCCGCGACAACATCCAGTGTGGTTAGGCCGTGGTGCACCAGTACTTTGTCCATAACCACCTGAAAGAACAACGGCGTCACCAAGGCAAACAGCTGCAAGGCAAAAGACCCCAGCAAAACTTCCCCCAACAACTTGCGATATTTGACGATAGCCGGGATAAACCAAGTGAAGTCAAAGCGAGAAGTCTCTCCGGACAGACTGTTACTGGAACGCACAAGCACCAGTTGCCCTGTCCAACGCTGCTCAAGCTGCTCGAAGCTGATAACTTCGGGACGCGCCGAACGTGGGTCCTGAATCAGGGCCTGTTCTTTGTCCAGTTTAGCCAAAATAAAAAACTGCCCATCCCGGTCAATAGCAATGGCGGGCAAGGGAGTATGTTCAAGTCTGGCAAGTGTTGTGTTTACAGACTTGGCTTTCAGCCCTGAATGACGAGCGGCCAGCAGCAGCTCCTTCAAGGTAAGACCTTGGTTGGAAGTGGAAAATTCGTGTGAAAGTTGTTCAGTCGATATAGCTATATTGTGAAACCTGGCCAACATAGCCAGGCAAATCAAGCCGGTATCCAGCTCCGGAGAAGAGTGGGGTGACTCAGTACTCATTTCATTATCCTGCATCAGACAACTTTATCCTTTAAATCAAACATCTGGATATTCATCTCACCCCTAGTAAGCTATCCAGAAATATCCGCAATCCGTTTAGTAAACAAATCACAATTCATGTAATTAAACATTTATATCATCAATTAATAATAAATTTCACTTAAAATATTAACAAATCGTGACATTAACCACAAAATAATATTAACATTTGCTAAACTTATAACGCTGTTGTTTGTATCGAATGAAAAATATAAGCATCAACAATCTGATTCAATAATTGCAACGACTCTTGAATCAGTGAAAATAAGATATCGATCAGTTATTAGCCATCACAATGAAACCAATCGGTATTACCGATCGGATATCACGGCTAATAATTAATCAACCAAAAAACCAAGAAAAGAAATTTCAATTAGAAATTAGCCAAAATTTGGCATAAAGGCAGGTTAAAGATACATTCTTCTTGCATAGGTTAGTATAATCGCCAGATCACTACACAAAAACTAATCAGTCATCTAAACGATAACTTTTTACAGAAACAAAAAGATGTATTTACCGAAGTTAGCTCGGCAAATCAGAAAATCCATCAAAGATATTGATAATTTTCTTGTTCAGTTCAAAAGTTTTAGCTCATCACTCGTTCAAATATTGAACAAAAAACGCCATAAAAGATATGACTACATCATTAACATATAAATTTTTTTGCATACGTCAGTCTAACAGAGCAAACGCTAATACCCCTGTAAGTTAAGCCGCTCTGCTAGCCCGCTTCGCCTTTGAGTTGGCGTCTGGATTGCCTGACGCAATACCGCTTCATGTGCATAAAGGGTCAGGTTTTCTCTAGCACGGGTTATCGCTGTGTAGACCAATTCACGGCTGACAACCGGGACAAACTGCGTTGGCAATACCAAAGCTGTGTGGTCAAATTCTGAGCCCTGTGATTTATGTACGGTCATCACATATGCAGTTTCATGTTGTGGTAAACGACTTGGCTGGATTCCTTTAATCTGTCCATCAGGCAACTGAAAATAAGCTCGCAGTTCATGATTTTCGTCTCTAAGCATAATACCGATATCACCATTAAACAGACCCAGTGTGCTGTCATTACGCGATATCATGATGGGCCTGCCTGCATAACCACGGCTGAAAGTCCCGACTGGGCGACGAATAAGCCCCTGACGATGTAATAGCTGTTCTATACGCTCATTAAGCCCACTGACGCCAAACGGCCCTTCTCTAAGCGCACACAACAAACGATAGCGGTTAAATTCATCTAAAATCTCTTTGACTGGCGCCTGCTTTACCACCAGATGCAAGTAAGGGTGATAACCGGATACCGTTTCTGCCAGCAACCGCTGATAATCTTCATCGTCGGATAATGGGTAAAAACAGATATCCTTCAACGGTTGCTGCAAAATAGAGAGAGCCTGTCGACTCTTTCCCTGGTTAACTGCCGCAGACAATTGACCAATCCCCGAATCCATATTAAAGCGATAACTTTTACGCAGAAGACACAAACGATCACGAACCTCTGGGATATTTTGCTGATCACCAGCATCTAATCGACATCCCGTTAATCTGCTTAACTGTTGCGCCCTCGTTATGCTGTATCCCAGTTCTGCAAAACGGCAAATATCACCCAACACCGCTCCAGCTTCCACTGATGCCAATTGATCTCGGTCACCAAGCAGAACAATTTTCGCTTTCGGTGGCAATGCATCAATCAACCTAGCCATCATGGGTAAATCCACCATTGAAGCTTCATCCACCACCAGCACATCCAAACTCAGTGGATTATCTCGATCATAGCGTAAGCGCTGGCTATCAGGTTGCGCTCCTAGCAAGCGATGAATCGTCTGCGCCTGATCCGGCATACATGCAAACTGTTTCTCCGTCAGAGGCAATTTTCTGATCGCGCTATTAAGAGATTCGGTCAATCTGGCGGCTGCTTTTCCAGTCGGAGCTGCCAGTTGGACAACCTGCTTTTTATCAGGATTAAGTTTGATTAAGGCAGCCAATAACTTAGCAACTGTCGTTGTTTTTCCGGTTCCCGGCCCGCCAGAGATAACCGAAATTCTGCTAGTCACCGCAACAGCCGCAGCCACTTTTTGCCAGTCCACCGTTTCCTCAGGCAATATGAATAATTCATCTAAAACAGCTCTCAGTTGCTGTTCCTGAATATTATCGGTTGGTTGATTACCGGAAAAGAAAGCCGCCACCTGACATTCACTTTGCCACATTCTCTGCAAATAAAGCCGGTCATGGGAAAGCACCACAGGCGTTGGTTGAAGCCCATCACTAACCGCAGCACAATTTTCCAGTGCTATCAGCAAACTCTGCTCATCAGGTTTTCCCGCAGCTCGCCATAATTGCTCTGCAAATTCACGATGTCGCCCATCAAAAAAATATTCTGGCGTTATCCGATTAACCGGCAGGCAAACATGTCCGGTACCCGTTTCAGCACTCAACAACGCCATAACCAACAACAAAACAGGATCTTTATCCTCAATCAATGCATGAGCAAACTGTAAGTCCAATGAACGCAAAAGTCTGAGGTTTACTGCCTGTTGTAATAACGAAATCATTAATTTTTCTCTTTTTCAGACTGTTCATTACCACTGAAAAGCAGATCCAAAGCATCAACAAATTCAGCCGATAGCCGACAACTGAAAATACCATTCCCCGGCTGTTGTTTATCTATCCCCCTGAGAAACAGATAAATCACACCGCCGAAATGTTGTTGGTAATCATAATTAGCCAACCTGTGACGTAAGTAACGATGCAGCGCCAGTGTATAAAGTTGATATTGCAGGTCATAGCGGTGCTCAATCATGGCTATTTCCATTGCCTGTTGAGTATAAAACTGGCTCTCCTCTCCCAACCAATTTGATTTGTAATCCAGCACATAGAATCTACCTTGCCAACAGAAGACCAAATCAATAAACCCTTTCAGCATTCCTTTCACCTGCTGAAATTCCAGTTGGGGGCAACGAGCAGAAATCGGGTCATAACGACGCATTACCATATCCAATTCCTGAGATCGCAAAAGTTGCTCAACCGGCAGATAAAACTGCATTTCATCCTGTTGATGATGCAGAGGAATTTTTGCCAGTTGCACTCCTTCATCATTCAATGGAATGGTAAAAATGTCAGTCATCCATTGCTGTAATGTCCCACTCCATCGTTCATCAAATCCGGCTGATTGCAGTTGTTCAGCCAACCATTTCTCATCAGGTCGTTGGCTGAAACTAATTTCTTCTAAAATAGCGTGTAAAAACGTCCCTGCCGAGGCTCCCCGAGGAAATGTATGTGGCGTCATTTCAGGTTGTTCTGCTAACTGCTTTTCACCACTAGCATCAACATCAAGCTTTGGCGCAATAGACTGGACAATCACGTCAATCGATTCTTCTCCAGCAAAATAAGCAGAAGCATTACCACGATGAACCACAGAGTTTCGTAAACCAGAATAACTGGTAATACGCCACTCATCCTGAACTCTGCGTTTAAATTGCCTGGCCGATAGGACTAAATCATTTTTACTTTGCAATTGCCAGGGATGACCATCAGTATCATTAATTGATGATACAACGATGCCATCCCCACTTAATTCTTTAAGCGATGTTGCCAGAAAATCAGCATCCCCTTTCACCCCCTTTTGCAACAGGTAGCCTAGAGCACACTGATGCAGATCCGTATCGCCGATCTTTTTCTTATTGCCTTTTATCAGCGGAGCCACGCCGACACTGCAATGGTAAACAGAACGCGTCAATGCGACATAGAGCAAACGCAAATCCTCTGCCAATCGCTCTTGTTCCGCCAGCTCAATCGTCTCGTCGTCAGGAAAGATATCAAGGCAAGCATTAAAGCTTGTACGATCATGATATATCGCCCGCTTCTGCTCCCTGAAATTACAGATAAATGGCAGCCATACCAGCGGATATTCCAGACCTTTAGATTTATGGATAGTGCAAATTTGTACCAAATGACGATCGCTTTCCAACCGCATCTGCTGGTTTTCAGATTGTGGATCAGGATGAGAAATTTGTTGAGCCAACCAGCGGGTGACTGCATGTTCACTATCAAGTTGTAAAGATATCTCCTGCAACAACTCACCAATATGCATCACATCCATCAAACGCCGTTCACCGCCATAACTGGCAAGCAAATTCTCAGCAATATGATGGTTGGCGATTACCGCTCGTAACATAGGCAACACACCACGGCGTTGCCACAGACGAAAGTAGCCATCAAATTCATCAACTAACTGATCCCATCTCTTTTCATCATGATTCAACTTGTCTATCTGACAGGCAGTCAGACCAAATAAACCACTCGCCAACGCACTTCTCAAAACCCGTTCTTTTTCCGGGGATAACACCGCTTGCAGTAACCAGAGAATATCCTTGGCTTCCGCAGTAGCAAATACACTTTCTCGGTTAGAAAGAAACACGGAAGGGATAGATAGCAGGTTAAGTGCATTACGGATTAGTGTAGCTTCCTTTCTGCTACGCACCAAAATCGTAATATCAGCCGCCGTCACAGACCGAGAACCTTCACTTTTATGTAACAAAGCCCGCCCTTCACTACCTGCCTGCAACCAATCTCGAATTTGCGCGGCACAGAGCCGTGACATCGTTTGCTCATAATCTCCGGTAGAAACGCCTTCTCCCGGTTGTAACCAGAGATTCAGTGCGGCCTGTTCTTCACCATCATAGCTAAAAGAGAGCTCTCGATTTTTTTCTGCCGCAGAGACTTCAATAAAAGGGATCTGCTCAAACAAAAATGGCTTTTCCGAACGCATAAACAGTTTGTTTACTGCCTGTACCATTGAGTAAGCAGAGCGCCAATTTGTTTCCAGAGTATAGTGAGCACTTACCTGAGAGCGGGCGCGAATATAAGTGAAAATATCTGCGCCACGAAATGCATAAATAGCTTGTTTGGGATCACCAATAAACAGCAATCCATTTTCAGGTTGAGTGCCATAAACGGTATGAAAAATCCGGTATTGCTGTGGGTCGGTATCCTGAAATTCGTCGATCAACGCAACCGGATAGCGCCGACGAATAGTCTCAGCAAGCAAATCACTGCCGGGGCCTTTCAGAGCATCATCAAGACGGGTAAGTAAATCATCAAACCCCATTTGACCACGTGTTAATTTTTCCTGACGGATTGATTGGCGAATCTCAATAATAGCTCTGGAGATAATCAAATCACGTAAAGTAAGTGGTTGCTTATATAAATCATCTATTGCAACAAAAAGTGAATGTTCAGGTACCTCACCTTTTTTTGTCTTCTCTGCTAATACCGACTGCCGGAATTTCTCCAACGCTTTTGGCAACAGATAATCCTCTGTAGGTGCCTGAACCCAATCCGTGACACTATTCAGCCAATTTGGTAAGTGCTTACTACTGTAACTTCTTTTATCGACACCAGAACCCGCAATTAAATCGTGCAACTCTCCGGCAACTTCATTCCATTGGTATTTAACATCGCTGATCAACTGGGTAATTTTTTCATGACGACTTAACAGTGTTTCATCACTGTCCGGCGCATTAACAATATATGGCATATCCCCTTGTAAATAAGGGTGTAATTCAGCCAACAAGGCTTCTGGCCCACTCCACTCCTGGCTGATTACCTGTGCCATTGATAATGGCAATGGATAACAGTGGCGCCGCCAGAAATCGGCACACCCCTGCCGTTCTAATGGCTGTTGATCTTGAATCAATGTCTGTTCAAACAAGATCCCAGATTCAAAAGCGTTATGCGCCAACATCCTCTGACAAAAACCATGAATAGTATAAATCGCGGCTTCATCCATTTGCCGCTCTGCGGCCAGTAACCAGATAGCCGCCTGTTCTTTATCCGGGATTTCATCCAATAGCTGTTGATAGGCAGGTTCTGCGTCTTCTACTTCGTTTCGAATACAAGCAAGGCGAAGTTGATGAATATTTTCACGGATACGCCCACGTAACTCATTTGTCGCCGCCTCAGTAAAAGTGACTACCAGAATTTCTTCCACGCTCAAAGGCCGTGAAAAAGCGGCATCTTTCCCCAACCCAAGCAGAAGACGCAGATATAAGATACCGATAGTGTAGGTTTTACCCGTTCCGGCCGACGCTTCGATCAGCCGCTGACCATTCAGCGGCAGAGTCAACACATTAAGTCGGTGAACAGATATCTCTGTGATCACTGATCCCTTACCTCAACAGGTAACCGTTTCTGAAATTCAGTTACATTCTGATAGGTTTTCCAACCTTTCAATTTCGCATATCCATCCAAGCTTCCTGATTTACCAATCACTTGTGAAACCAATGACAGCCCTCGATGTTTGATTACCGCATTCCGATAGAAATTAATCAATTGCTGCTGGGTGGTTTTCTTTAAAATCTCAAGCATTTTATCTCTGCTATCAAAACTAAAGTTATTGCGGCTAAAATCACGAGAGAAACGGGCAACTTCGTCATAGAAAGTTTGTGGCGGCTGCTGTTTTTCATTAATCAGCGCGCTCTTATATTGTTCAAAATCAGCTTGAGACATTGCTTTCAATTTATTACCGGCGTTCTGATAAAAATCTTGATAACGCTGATTCAAATATTTTGGTTGTTTACTATTACTTTGTAGCAGGAATCCTAATCCCCACTGCTCCCCTACGCTGGTATTGAAAGCAAACACCGCATACCCCAGTTGCTCTGTTGTTCTCAACTGTTCATAGAACCACGGCTGGAGCATATTGCTCAACAAACTAGAATAAACATAACCTTCTATACGGTTATAACCCGTCGGAATATAAACCTCTGCTAAAGCACCATCTGTACTGCTGCCAACACGCTGGAAATTAACCGGGTAATTTTTATCGATCACCACTTTATCCCCAATCCACCAGCCATTTCCTTGATTGGCCAGTTGGTTATGGGCAGATTCAGCAATCACTTTGCTCTGCTGTTCGGTCAAGTTCCCAATTATCATCATTTGCAAAGCAGCATTTTTTATCATTTCATGACGATACGTAACAATATCCTGAACCGTGATAGTCTCCAGCGCTTTTAAACGAGTGGACTGTTCAATATAAGGCACCACAGAAAGGCGCTTCAACGGCTGCATAGCCATGTCATAAGCTTTAGCGTTATTAGAAACCGCTATCTGCTCACGATACCAAGACTTAGCTTGTGATAGTTGATCCTCTGTTGGGGTGAACGCCATGTAATTACTGATTAAAGAGGTTAAAAGCGCCGACAGATTTTGAGTGTAACCGCTTACTCCCAGTTGCAGTCCCTGTGATGAACTAGTAGAAATATTCATTCCGGCAACAGAAGCCTGATAACTAAGCTGGTCAAGGGAAAGATCTGCCAAATAATCAAGCAAAGAGGAAGTCACCTGCTCACGGGCACTATCCAAACTGTTCGCATTACGTAAATCAAGCGTAATACTGGCCTTAGGCTCATCAGCAAAATATTGACTCGGCATATAGAGTAGGCGGACATTCTGCTGTTCAAGGATCATCTCTGGATGTTTTTGACTCTTACCTGCTTTTATCAGCTTCAAATCGTCAGGAATATAAGGATTTGGCACAGGCAAAGAAAAATTCATCCGCGCCTCTAACTGCTGCCATTCCATTCGTTGCTGTGATGTGATTCGATCAACCTGATAAGGCGCCTGAACAAAATAAGCCTGTTTATCGTGCGGCTCTTTTGGGCTGATATACCAGATTCTTGCATTTTCAGGCGTCAATTCGGCAAGCCGATTGGCAATTGCTTCTGGGTCATAGTTATCAGCCAAATAACCGGCATTAAGTACATTGGAAACAGGAACTCGCAACATAGCATCCGATAACCATTCGATATAGTGCATATCACGAACAATGGAGCCATATCGGAAAGACAGATTCAAAACCTTCGCGATCTCATCAAAATAACTTTTCTGAATGCCTTTTTGTTTTAACAAATTAATATAGGCAAAAATGGCCGCAATAACCTGATCCCGTTGCGCAAGCCCTTTATCTGTCAACGTCACATAAATAAAAAAGATACCCTTGTTGCGATCAACCATAGGCTCCGCACCAGCACTAATACTTTCCGCGAGTCCTTGAGTTTGTAGCCAATCTGATAATGTATTCAGGCTACGGTTGCCAATCATATAACCAAGATATTCATCGGTTTTACTGCGGAAATCAGCACTGTTATTGTCAATACTGAACTCCAATTGCAATGCCTTTTGCGGTTGGGCAGGAACATAATGGATGATAATCCCTTTCTCTTTTTCCGTTACTGCCGGCACAGTAATCGGCGGCACGCTCGCTTCTCTGTCAGGTATCCGACCAAAAGTATCAACTGCAATTTGAGTCAGTTTATCGATAGGCTGGTTACCGTAAATGACACCTTCCATCAGATTAGCTGAATAATAACGCTGATAGAAATCCACCAGTTCTGTCTGTAATTTACTCCCTGGTTTATCTTTCAATGTTTCTAGATTACCACCAGAAAAACGGGCATTAGGATGCTTAGGATTCAGGGTTTCCGCTCGTATTTGAGCCACCCGCATCCCATCACGAGAACGCGCCATTGTCAGCTCTGCATTCACGGCGTTTCGCTCCCGATCTGCATTCACTGGATTAAGTAACGGCTCAGCCAGTGCATCAGCCAGACGATCTGTAGCCTGAGCCAACGCCTCATTTTCCACTTCAAGGTAAAAAGCCGTGCGGTAAGAAGCTGTGCTGGCATTATAGCTACCACCATGCTTTTGCAAAAATTCAGATAAATCACCTGACTGTGGGTAACGTTCAGATCCCATCAGAACCATATGTTCCAGATAATGTGCAAGCCCAAGCTGGCTGTCAGGGTTTTCCATACTACCAACCGGAATTGCTACCGCTGCCAGAGATTTGGTTGCCTTCTCATCAGATACCAGCAAGACCGTCATATTGTTTGCCAATCTGATTCCTTGATACTGACGATGATCATTTTCGCTTTTATAAATTGTCTCTTGCAGTCGCTGCCACTGTGATGTTTGCGCATAACTTACCGTTCCCCAGAAGAGCAGGAACATCATAGTAATCATGCGAACAAAATGTTTATGCATTATCCGATATTCTCCCTATGTTTCTGATTTCGCGCCATCGGTAACAAATAATTGAGCGCTTCCTGTTTAAGTTTTGCTAAAAATGATTCATCGATTTCCCTGAAAGCCCGCTGAATATAAGGGTCATCCCCTTCGCCTGTACGTCCCTGATCTCCAAGCCATGCCTTCAATAGCTGGCTGTCAGCTTTTGATTGAATTCCATCGCTATCATCAATCTCACCCGTTTCTTTATTCACACATGTTGAAAGCCACGCCCAACCACTTTTACAAAACAGTGGTAAAGGCGCAGATATTCCTCGTTGATAACCTTCAATCAATTGATTCAGATAATCTTTTGCTTGTTCTGAAGACACAGAAGCAAAACGCCATTCGCTGCCATCACGCCCATAACTGCGGCTTTCACCCTCCCCCCCGGCAAGACAGTAAGCCAGATGCTCAATCCACAATTGCATGCCATCATTGGCTGTTAAGCTGGCCGGCCGCCAACGCAGCAAACCATCCGGTTGCGCCTTATTAATTTGTCCTGTCAGAATCACCTGGCCTAAATCATGATGTAAATCAATAAATAAAGTTTCCATCTGTTGTTCACGAATTTTATCCGCCAGAGGCTGCATCTCTTTTTGTTGCTTCAACCAATAAACCTCACCAAAAGCACCAAAAGGCAACCCGCCAGCAGCACGAAGCCGACTGAAAAGCGGCTCAGGCGATTGCTGTTCAATTAGTGCACTCAACAATAGCTGATTAAACTGATAACGTTGAAGGTTATCTAAAACGAAAGGCTCTTCCTCTGGTAATTCCGTTTCTTCAATAACGAAATTGACTTTCAAGCAACGTTGGAAAAAAAACCGAACGGGGTGGCGGTAAAAACTGCTCAAACTATCAAGTGTAATTTCTTGAATTTGCGCCGTTTCAATCGATTGGCAAAATTCAGCGTATGCGGCACCTTGCTCAGTTGCCGCCGGTAACCACTCCTCGGCATAGCTTTGCTGATAACTGCCCGGTATAAAATTTTCCGGTGCAAATGGAACGCGGGAATGAAGATACAACAGATGTTCTCTGACATGAATAGCACTTTGATCAACATTCAGTTCTTCATTTCCCGGTAAACAAAAACTTTGACAAACATAATCCAGTAATTCATTCACCAACACCGAAGGATTACATTCCGTATCATCGCGAATGGACTTACCAATATAGCTGATATAGAGAAACTGTTCGGCAGATATCAAGGCTTCAAGGAATAGATAACGGTCATCATCCCGCCGTTTTCTGTCTCCCCTCTGACCTTTTTCCGCCATGAGATCAAATCCAAGCGGTGGAATTGAACGGGGGTAGATACCATCATTCATTCCCAATAAACAGACAACCTGAAAGGGAATGGAACGCATCGGCATTAAAGTGCAAAAATTGACAGATCCGGCGAGAAAACGTTGACTGATTTTTTCATTATCAAACTGAAGCGCCAATTCATCTCGTAATAGAACCAATGGCACATTTTCCTGATAACGGGCATTCAAGCCATTGGCTATGACTTTCTGCCATTGCTGCTCAATCATTGCCAGTACTAATTCAGTTTCACTATCCGATGCAAAAAATGCCTCCAGCAACTCCTGGCAGATAGGTAACCAGCCCGTTAATGTTCGGCTCTCGCCCAGAATCTTGCGCCAATAGCTCAATTGCATTAAAAGTTCAGCTAATTGGCCGGCAAGCTCTGCGGCTAAACCACTGGATTCATCATAAGGCAATACCTCTTTCCAAGGGCCAGACCGACTATCCATTGCGTAACCCAATAACATTCGAGTGAGCCCAAAACGCCATGTATGCTGACCTGTTACCGGCAAAGATAGCTCTTCTACATTATCGTCATCCAGCCCCCAACGAACGCCTGACTCTTCAACCCAACGCCTTAATAAACGCAAACCATCTTCATGAATATCAAATTTATTCGCCAGCGCGGGTACTTCCAACAATGCTAAAACCTGTTCCGTCGTAAAACGGCTTTGAGGTAAATCAAGCAGTGTAATAAATACCTGTAAAACCGAATGTGCCTGACGAGCCTTACGATCAGAAATGGCAAATGGAATATAACGTTCAGCAGAGACATTACCAAATACTGCCTGAACATAGGGAGTATAATTGTCAATATCCGCGACCATTACAATAATATCCCTTGGCGTCAACGATGGATTATCTTCCAATAATCGCAATAACTGGTCCTGTAAAACTTCCACTTCACGTTGAGGGCTATGGCAAACATGGAGAGACAAAGAACGATCCAACGGATCAAGTACTCTTTTTTGCAAGCTATTTTCAAATGTATCTTTCGTTGAACCAATTTGGGCATGATCTTCCAGATAGAGAATATCCCTTTGCAATTGATGTAATAGATTATCCTGTTCTAATTCAACAAAGGCGTGAACGTCCGAACTCTGCTCAAGCTGCGATAATAAATAGAGATTATCACGGCCCAATCGTCCCCACGATGCCAACAAGGGATTACTGACTTCTTGTTCACCGTCGTCGTTAAATAGTGATTGAGCATTACCAGGGTCTTTAAAATATTCCAGCTCCTGTTCGTTCTTATAATGACGTGGTTTACGACTGCTCAGTTTTGCCAGAAAAGCATAATTCTGAATATCCCCCCAATAATATTTACATGGATTGGTAAACATCAGGTGAATATCAATATGCCGTGCCAATGCCTGCAAAGCTTGTAAATAGACCGGTGGTAAGGCAGAAATACCACAGATAAATACCCGTTTCGGTAAACAAGCTGAAAGCTCAGTACTATTTTTCAGTTCAAGACTATTTCCCAGTTCAGGGCTATTTTCCAGTGTCGAAATAAAACGCTGATACAAATTAGCACGATGCCATTGGGGTTGTTGTAACTGGTGAGTATATTTCGTCAGTTCCAGCCATAATCTTTTCTGCCACAACTGATTATCGCTCAAGCCATCAATAAGCTGACCTTGCTGCCAACTTTCCAACCATTGCGGACGATAAACTAGATATTGGTCAAACAGATCAGCAACCCGTCCAGCCAGTTGATGAATCTTCCGTTTATCAAAATCTTGATCAAGGTAATGCCTGAGCGCGACAAACTCCGCTTCTGGCAACAATTGAGGCAATAACGCCATCAATTTCCATGTCATAGCATCTTTACTAAAAGCACTTTCTTTAGGAATATCAGGCAATACTTTGGTAAACATATCCCAAATAAACGTAGCGGGAAGCGGAAATGAAATATTGGCCGATATACCTATTCTTTCAGCCAGTTGAATTTGCAGCCACTGTGACATACCTGGGCTTTGCACCAAAATGACTTCCTGCGCAAATGGATCAGCCAGTGGATTATCCCCGATCAATATTGCTATCAATTCTTTAAGAAGATCTAGTTGATTAGAATGATAAACTTTGAACATCAGAACTCCCATTTGAACAAATCCATCGGCTTGCTTTACTTTGCTGATTATAAGGTGTTGTCACTATAACTGTAAGCTGATAGCAGCCAGACAACGGATATGCTGTCTGAAATTCAGCGTGCCACCCCGGTGGCAATATTATTTCTGGCAAAGGGTTTTGACCTGCAATTAATTCATATTGTTCCAGATATTCATAAGATAATTTATCCGCCTTTGCTTGCTGCCAATGTTGCTGAAACCCAAATAACAACGCCTGATGATAACGCATTAATCCCAATAGAGAGACCGAAAAGACCATAACAGCAATCATTACTTCGGGCAAACTCATGCCTGTTTGATGCTCATAAAAAAGATCTGACTTCATGAACAAAACCCCACATCTACCTCAGGACAAAAGTCCAGCCAACCACTTTCTACCGGAATAAGAGAATCTCTTCCACCAGCCGAAAGTAATTTCATCCATTGATATAACCCGACAGATTGCCCAGATGCCGCATCAGCAATACCTTTCAGTAGAAAAAAATGACTCGATTGCCTTTTTAAGCAACTGGTCAAATGAAATTCTTGCTGTTGCTGGCAATACCACTCTTCTGTTTTATCAAGTGTCCATGACTGAGCGATTCCCCATGCCAATGAAGATTCTGCTTGCTGAAAAGCCTTTAGATATCTGCGTTCATCGACCATCATGATTAAAGCGTTATCCAGATGATGATGATGCAAAGCCTTTAACATCATCAGGCTCACTGCCAACAATATTAGCACTGAAATTAGCAATACATTACCTTGCTGATATTGAAAACAACCATGCGGAGAATGCTCAGCCACGGTACTTATCCCCTGATATTGCGCAAACGTATTACTGACTGATATTGGTAGTTTATCGATGGATGTTTAAACCAATGTGCAATAAGCGTTAATTTGATAAAAACTAAACCATCTTTTGCCGGTAATTTTTCAGCTTTAAAGGAATCTACCACTATTTCATTTGGATCAAACAGCCTTTCCCAACCACTTTCTTGACAGTTACCGGCACCTCTTTTCCACTCTACTGACTTATTACTAAGGCGATAGCCAAAGAATTCCGATTCACTGTGTTCTGGCGGTTCCCATTGGTTATTTGTGTTAAGATCATATGCAATAATCAGGCATGAATCCTCACTCTCATCACTTTTATTACTGATTACTATCGGCTTGCCGTCACAATAATGCTGACAATATCCAGCACGGCGAATATCTTTTTCTATAATATGCAACGTTTGTTTAACAAAATAACCTAAACGATATCTTTGATATAACTCCATTATTTGTTTAGTTAAAATAGGGTAACTTTTAGCAATTGCCAGTAAGATAATACTACCAATAGCCATTGCTACAATAACTTCTAATAATGTCATTCCAGATTGATTTTTATATTTCATTATTCCAATAAAGCATCTCTTATTTTAATAAAAAAACATAATTAATCACAAGCTGGAATTTGATTAAACTTATTATTACTACATGATCTCATCCTGCCTCGAGAAGAAAAAATAACAGTTATTTCGCCTGCGGAATTCGCTAAAGCAAAACTCGCGGGTATCATCGTATTTCTTATTCCATGAAATTCTATCTGATCCTTCGTTGCCGAACTGATAATAACATCTTGATAGGGGGAACTTATTCCCTCAACATTTTCCAAATTACAATCAGGCAACCCCGAATTAGAGAGCGCTATGCACCAGCCTTTTCCCGTTTTCAACCACAGCATTACCCTTTTGTTCAGATAATTTGCCAAAGATTGTTGCCTGGCTATAAACGTCAATATTTTCTGTGCTGACTCTTGCAATCTGGCTCTTTCCTGGTGATATCCCCATTCCTGTACTCCCCATAAAGAGAATATTGAAACCAAAACAATAACGATCATCAATTCCAACAAAGAAAAACCTAATTGATTATCAATATTATAACGGCCAATTATATTAATGTTATTTCCCATTGATAATTCCTTATATCCTTCCGAAAAACATTTTACTCATTTTAAAAACAGAATAAATACATAATTGAATTTTATGCGAGAGTGCATCAATAAAAAAATAACAATCTATTATCGTTACATTTAAATTGCGTAGAGCTTCGCAAAAATCAACGAGAATAGTTATTTTTGTTTCTTATTATTGTCATACATTGTAAGATTATATGGCTATGAGGAAGAAGCTTCATGAATATAAGATCAAACGCTTTTATATGATAATGTCATTTTTATTAACTTATTCTAAATATAAATAACATCAGACCAGAAAATAATTAATTGAGAAGATTGTTTTAAGTATAGTGATCCAAGTGTTAAGTATCATGATCAATAGTGGTGTATCGATATTGGTGGTAATAATGTTCGGTTACTGACCTTTATCGAATTTTCAATGGAGCACTGTTACATTAAATACATCGTATCCCACGCAGAATACGACAAGTTAACCGACTACTACCGGAGAAACAGAGAATGATAAATTTTGCAGTCGTTCAGGAACGAGCTCGCGCTCTGTTTTCAGAGATCCCTTGGCTGACCTACATCGATACCTCAGAACAGTACAAAGAAGCGATGGATTTAATTGATGAGCTTTTCAAAGACTATGACAACAACAAAGGGTTAATTGAGATTCTAGCTACAACAATTGAACGCTATGAAGATACTGCCCCTGAATTTGCAGAATTTAACCAGGCTATTGAAAATATTCCTACGGGGATTGCAACCCTACGAGTTCTAATGGATCAATACGGTCTTACGCCAGCCGACCTTAAAAACGAAATCGGAGAAGCTTCTCTGGTATCACAAATTCTGAGTGGAGCAAAGTCACTGACAGTAACCCATATAAAAGCCCTGAGTAAACGTTTTAAGGTTTCTAGTGCAGTTTTTATCGATTAGCTTTATCTATTTCCACAACTGATTGAGTAACAAAAAGATTTTTTAAGATCTTTCATAATTGCTGTCTTAGGTCGGGTTTAATGCCGATCCTAACCTGACTCTAAGACTAATACACCATAAAGTGTTTTTACTATCAGTGTACGATCAGTAGTTGGTACAAGAGGGTAATTAAATCTTGGTTTGTGCTTGCGTATGCTAATATTTGAATTTCACCCCCGACTACATCATAAATGGCACGGAATTGCCGATCTTTGGAAAACCACTGGTGAAATTGTATTCCTTTATCCAGTAACATTGAGGAATAGCCGTATGCTAACGGGTTTTCCCCAATCAATCTCGATGATTCAATCAATAAATCATCTACCAAATTTTGAGCCGCTTCCAACCCTATTGTGTAAGCCTTGTAGTCTTCAATAATAGAAAGTGTCTGGTAGGCTGTTTCAGCAACTTGAACTTTATATATCACGTCCGACATTCCCTGCGTCTACGAAGTGCTTCTTCAGGAGTCATTTTTCTACCATCCATGATATCTTTCTTAGACAGCATAGCGATTTTAAGCAACGCCATCGCCTGTCTTTCTGCGTTTCTATCGGCTTGCTCCCTCTCACGTTCTGCTATCGGTTGAATAAACAATTCAGATATCCCATTTTTGGTAATAAACACGCCGCCCTCGAAATTCTCTGGGTTACTGAGTAGATCCCTAGCTTTTTTTTGAGAAAAGGTATTCATGGTCTTTTTCCTCCTACTTCTATGTATCTGTATACTATACCACCAAAATGAAAAGGGGAACAATTTATAATAAATTGTTCCCCCAGAATGTTGACAAACATAGAAGAGCTATTTTAACCACAACCGTTAAATAGCAACCGGAGCCTTTATTCCTGGATGCGGGTCATAATCAACTATTTCAAAGTCATCAAATTTATAATCAAAAAGTGATTCCGGTTTACGCTTTATCACCAGTTTTGGCAGTGAACGCGGTTCACGACTGAGCTGTAAATTTGTCTGCTCCATATGGTTGCTATAAAGATGGGTGTCGCCACCAGTCCAGACAAAATCACCCACTTCCAGATCACACTGTTGCGCCATCATATGCACCAACAATGCATAGCTGGCAATATTGAACGGTAAGCCAAGGAATACATCACAAGAGCGCTGGTAAAGCTGACAGGAAAGTTTGCCATCCGCGACATAAAACTGGAAGAAAGCGTGGCATGGCGCTAATGCCATGTTATCCAGTTCACCAACGTTCCAAGCCGAAACAATGATCCTACGTGAATCTGGATCGCTTTTAAGCTGTTCCAGCACCGTTTTCAATTGGTCAATCTGACGGCCATCTGCGGTGCCCCATGCACGCCATTGCTTACCATACACAGGCCCCAAGTCACCATTTTCATCCGCCCACTCATCCCAAATAGTCACCCCATTTTCATGCAGGTATTTAATATTGGTATCACCATTCAGAAACCAAAGAAGCTCATGAATAATTGAACGGATATGGCAACGTTTAGTTGTAACTAGCGGAAAACCCTCCTGCAAATTGAAACGCATCTGATGTCCGAAAATGGAGAGAGTCCCCGTCCCGGTACGGTCTGCCTTCGGAGTGCCCTCTGCAAGCACTCTTGTCATTAAATCCAGATACTGTTTCATTTTACCTTTTGTACCTTATTACCTTGGCGTTTATATGCCCATATCATCATTAAAATTCCCGCCAGAATCATTGGTATAGAAAGAATTTGCCCCATGCTGATCCCGTCGAATAAACCCAATTGTGCATCCGGTTGGCGGAAAAATTCGACTATCACTCGGAAAATACCGTAACCAATTAAGAATAAACCAGAAACACTGCCCATCGGCCGAGGTTTACGGATATATAAATTCAAGATAATGAACAGAACGATCCCTTCCAACGCCATTTCATAAAGCTGTGAAGGGTGACGTGGCAGAACACCATATTGTTCAAGTACCGATAGCAATGAAGGCTCCGTTGCAGCCAGGGCAATATCTTCACTACGGGAGCTTGGGAACAGCATTGCCCACGGCGTATCCAAGGTGACGCGGCCCCACAACTCGCCGTTAATAAAATTACCGATTCTCCCCATGCCTAAGCCAAAAGGGACTAACGGTGCAATGAAGTCGGCAACTTGTAAGAAATGGCGTTTCGTTCTGCGACCAAACCACCACATTGCGCAGATAACCCCCATCAAACCACCGTGGAAAGACATCCCACCGTCCCAAACTTTAAACAAATAAAGCGGGTTGTCGAGAAAGGCAGGGAAATTATAAAACAGGACGTAGCCCAAACGGCCACCAACAAATACGCCAGCAAACCCTGCATAAAGTAAGTTCTCTACTTCTTTTTTCGTCCAACCACTATTGGGTTTCGCTGCTCTGCGTGTCGCTAGCCACATGGCGAATACAAACCCAACCAAGTACATGAAACCATACCAATGGAGGGCTATTGGACCTATTGAAAAAATAACCGGGTCAATATTAGGAAATGCCAGGTAGCTGTTACTCATCTTTCCCCACTTAATATTTAGCGTTAATGCCCTAAGGCAAGTGATTGAGAATCATAGCACAGGCGGTTAAACGGATTAAATGCCGCCTCTGACCAAACCGCCAACCCCATGCTGCTCCATAAATGTTGCTGATAGCTCCTTTACTCTTAGGCTGGTTTCAGCTTGTAGTATTTCGGCCATTAATTTTTCAACCTGAGCCATCTCCAGATGACGCAATAAATACTTAATTCTTGGCACACTACAACCACTCATACTCAGGCTACGATAGCCAAGACCAATCAATAATAACGCACCCATCGGGGTTCCTGCCATTTCACCACAAATACTGATCGTAAGACCTGCTCGTTGGCTATTTTCAAATACCAGTTTTAATGCCCGAATCACCGCCGGATGCAAACAATCATAAAGAGAAGCGACGTGAGTGTTATTTCGATCCACCGCCAATAGATATTGCGTTAGGTCATTGGTGCCAATAGACACAAAATCAACTCTGTTTTTGAGTTGTGGCAACAGAAAAATCATCGAAGGAACCTCAATCATTACACCAAGTTGAGGTATAGGTATTTGGTGCGCCAGAATTTTCTCGACTTCCTCTTTCGCCCTGTCTACTAATCGCTTAGCTTCATCAATTTCTTCTACATTCGTCACCATTGGCAACAGGATTTTCAGATTGCCCGTGTCAGCATTAGCTCTGAGCATTGCCCTAAGCTGAATAAGAAAAATCTCCGGTTGATCCAACGTCACCCGTATACCACGCCATCCCAAACAAGGGTTATCTTCGCTAATCGGCATATAAGGCAGTTGTTTATCCGCACCGATATCAAGTGTACGTAATACCACCGGTTTATCGGGAAATAACTGCAACATTTCCTGATAACGCGCTTTTTGTTCATCTTCTGACGGGAAACCACTGTGCAACATAAAGGGTATTTCGGTGCGATAGAGTCCAACACCATCAATACTGTTACTGATTTGTAACTCATATTTCAGGCTTAAACCCGCATTAAGCTGAACCAGAATGCGTTCACCACTTTTGAGCCGCGCTTCCTGATCAACATCCCCCTCAGCCAGTTTGCTCAGTGCTTTTTCTTCCTCAATAATCTGTTTATATTCCTGCGAAATCAGTGGTTCAGGCTCAATAAAAACTTCTCCACGGAAACCATCAAGAATCAGCATACGATTATGCAGGAGTTCCGGTTGGATATCTGCCCCCATAATGGCCGGAATGCCCATAGCACGTACCAATATGGCAGAGTGTGAATGGGTAGCGCCATCACGAACAATCACTCCTGCTAATCTTTCTTGCGGCACTTCTGCCAATAGGTTGGCACTCAGTTCATCTGCAACCAGAATAAACCATTCAGGCCATTGATGGCTGGCAGTAAGTGAATTATCAAGATGAAATAATAATCGCTGCCCAAGCGCTCGTAGATCCGATGCCCTTTCCCGCATATAAGCATCCTGCAAGCTGGCAAATTGTTCTGCGTATTTCTCAATAACTTGTTTAACCGCCCATTGCGCAACAGATCCCTGTTCAACACAGGAGAACAGATCTTGTTTCAACTGAGGGTCATTCAAAAGGTAGGAATAAAGATTAAAAATTGCAGCACTCTCTTTTTGAGAACCCGCGGTAAAACGTTTACTGAGCCGACGACATTCTGCTGTTGCATCTTCAAGTGCCTGAATCAAACGAGAACGTTCTGCTGCATGATCAAGGGTTGAAGCTTCAAAAATTTGGTCAAGTGAGGGTTGGGAACAATCTTGCCATCCCTGAGCCATCACGATGCCATTGGAAATTGCCAGCGCTTTAATTCTGGTTTGCCGATACTGACCAAACAATCCCTTAGTCTGAGCTTGAACAAGGATCACCGCCAGTTGTGTCGCAAGAGTCACCATAAAGGACTCTTCGGTTTCATTAAACAGGCGTTGTTCCTGCTGCTGAACGACTAAAACACCTTGCAACTGGCGGCGATAGACCACCGGAACGCCCAAAAACGCGCGGAAGCTATCCTCTTTCACTTGAGGCAAATATTTGAAACTTGGATGGCTGCGAATATCAGCCAGATTAATCAGTTCAGACAATTGACCAACTTGTCCGACGACTCCCTCACCAAAAGCCAAACTGACAGCCCTTCCCCGGGGTTTCCTCAATCCTCGGGTTGCCATCAGGTAATAACACCGCCGTTGATGATCAGCAAGATAGATAGAACAGACATCCGTGTTCATCGCCAAACAGGTCTCGTTCACCAATAGCTCAAGCGCTTCGGCCAGATTGGTTGCCATAGCAACTTTTTCAACAATTTCCCGTAAGCGCATGAGCATAGAACTCACCTAACTTCTTTTGCGACGATAAGAATACGAAGAACGTGGCAGGGATGAGCTTTCCTGCATTGGCATGACAACCGAAGCAAACTCTTTCATCACGCGCCGATAAACATCACGCTTAAAAGAGACAACCTGCCGGACAGGATACCAATAGCTGACCCAACGCCAGCCATCGAATTCCGGGGTATTACTGTGTTGCACATTAATGTCTTCTTCATTACAGAGCAGTTGTAATAAAAACCACCGCTGTTTTTGACCGATACAGACAGGTCGTGTATCCCAACGCACCAAACGCTTGGGTAATTTGTAACGCAACCAATTACGAGTAGCGGCCAGAACGCGTACATCTTTCCGACCTAACCCCACTTCTTCATACAGTTCCCGGTACATAGCCTGTTCTGGTGATTCCCCCGGATTAATGCCCCCTTGAGGAAATTGCCAGGAATGCTGCCCATAACGCCGTGCCCACAAAACCTGGCCTTGCCGATTACAAATTACAATTCCTACATTCGGGCGGTAGCCATCATCATCGATCACCAGACTACCTCGATAAACTAAATTTGAAAGATGACTAATTGTTTCACACTACCCTCAAGTGGTAAACCTCTATCATTGGACTTTGCAGTCGCTAGCTAAATCTCTACAATAGCGCCATCTCAACGGGGTGCTGGCTGTTTAAAACAGCCTTGCTGAGAGTAAACCCGCCGAACCTGATCCGGCTAATACCGACGTAGGGATTTGAGCTGCTAACTATTTCACAGACATTATCTTGCCGTTTAGCGCTTCCTCAAATCCTTTGCCAATCCTCTTAATGTAAGGAGAGCAAAGTGTTTAAGACGTTATTTTCCAAATTAATCGTACTGACGGTCCTATCAGCCCCTATGTTGCTATTGAGTCAGGTTGTACAGGCTAAACCGGTATTAACGGTCTATACCTATGATTCTTTTGCCGCAGAATGGGGTCCCGGACCCGCAATTAAAAAAGCGTTTGAAGCTGAATGTGACTGTGAACTGAAACTGATTGCTCTGGAAGATGGTGTTTCCTTGCTCAATCGCCTAAGAATGGAAGGAAAGCGTACTGCCGCCGATATTATTCTTGGGTTGGATAACAACTTGATTCAAGCAGCTCAACAAACGGGGCTGTTCACTGAAAGTCAAGTGGATATCAGCAAGCTGGCACTGCCGGTGTCATGGCATAACCAGATATTTATTCCTTATGACTATGGCTATTTTGCCTTCATTTACAACAAAAAGAGTTTGCCAAACCCACCCAAAAGCATGGATGAGCTAATTAATAGCCCCAATCACTGGAAAGTGATCTATCAAGATCCTCGTACCAGCACACCGGGGCAAGGTTTGCTGTTATGGATGCAGAAAATTTATGGTGATGATGCCCCACAAGCCTGGCAAAAACTGGCAAAGAAAACACTAACTGTTACCAAAGGCTGGAGTGAAGCTTACGGTCTGTTCCTGAAAGGAGAAGGCGATCTGGTACTAAGCTATACCTCTTCACCGGGCTACCACCTCTTATTTGAGAAGACAGACGATTATGCTGCCGCTACCTTTAATGAAGGTCATTACCTGCAAGTCGAAGTGGCAGCACAACTGGCCTCCAGCAAGCAACCGGAGCTTGCCCGGAAATTTATGCAGTTTATGCTGACCCCAGCTTTCCAACAGGAAATCCCAACTACTAACTGGATGTATCCGGTCATTGATATCCCACTCCCAGAAGTGTATTCACAGCTTTCAATACCTGAAAAATCACTGCAATATCCCGCAGAAGAAGTCGCAAAATACCGTAACCAATGGATTCGTACATGGCAAAGCGCTGTCAGCCGCTGATAGCCGGATGGCTGTTGCCGGGGGCTATTGCTTCCGGCTTTTTACTATTGGTCGCCTTACTCGCGTTCGGTGCGCTTTGGTTTAATGCGCCTGAACGTAATTGGTCTTTACTGGCAGAAGATAGCTATCTGTGGCATGTGGTGCGTTTTACATTCTGGCAGGCTTTTTTGTCGGCGCTGTTTTCTGTTATCCCGGCTATTTTTCTTTCCAGGGCACTCTATCGCCGTCATTTTCCAGGCCGAACTCTATTTCTCCGCTTATGCGCGATGACACTGGTTTTACCTGTATTGGTCGCTTTATTCGGCATTCTGACGGTTTATGGCAGAGCCGGCTGGCTGGCTCAGTTCTGCGAGTGGATCAGCATCGATTACCATTTCACCCCTTATGGTCTACCAGGAATTTTGCTGGCACATATCTTCTTTAATATGCCACTAGCGACACGGCTTTTACTGCAATCACTGGAAAACATCGCGGTGGAACAACGGCAATTAGCGGCTCAGCTAGGTATGAATGAATGGCAACATTTCCGTTTTGTTGAATGGCCTTATCTACGCCGCCAGATCCTGCCCACTGGCGCACTGATTTTTATGCTCTGTTTCGCCAGTTTTGCTACCGTGTTGGCGTTAGGTGGCGGACCTGCTGCAACAACTGTCGAACTGGCAATCTATCAGGCGTTAAGCTATGACTACGATCTTAACCGCGCCGCGTTACTGGCTCTGATTCAGATTACCTGCTGTCTTGGCCTTGTACTCCTCAGCCAGAAACTTAACAGTGCTCTATCTGTCGGCTACAGCAACCAACAGCAATGGCGTAATCCACAGGATACTTTGTTGAGAAAAATCTGCGACAGCCTGTTAATTATCGCAGCATTATTACTGCTCGTGCCGCCATTATTGGCGGTTATCTTAGATGGCCTTAACAGCGGGTTGCTTAACGTATTGCGCCAGCCTGCATTGTGGCAGGCATTTATCACCTCAGTGGTGATTGCTTTAGGCGCGGGGTTATTATGTGTTTTATTCACTATGATGCTGCTGTGGAGCAGCCGTGAGCTGTACCTGCATCATTCCCTCCATTGGGGACAAGCAATGGAAATGAGTGGTTTGTTAATCCTTTCTATGCCAGGCATTGTATTAGCAACAGGATTCTTTCTGTTGCTCAATGATACCGTCGGCCTGCCCCGTTCACCCTATGGTCTGGTGATTTTAACCAACGCACTGATGGCAATTCCCTATGCGCTGAAAGTTCTGGATAATCCAATGAAAGATCTGGCGGCCCGCTATAATCCACTGTGTCGCTCCCTGAATATTCAAGGTATTAACCGACTGCGCTGGATTGAACTAAAAGCACTGAAAGTTCCGCTGGCACAAGCGCTGGCCTTTGCTTGTGTCCTCTCCATTGGAGATTTTGGCGTTGTCGCGCTATTTGGCAATGAAGATTTCCGTACCCTGCCCTTCTATCTCTACCAGCAAATCGGGGCTTACCGTAGTCAGGATGGCGCGATCACTGCTTTATTGCTGTTATTGTTATGTTTTATGCTGTTTAGTTTACTTGAATGCTTACCGAGACCTCGTAATGCTTAAACTTGAGAATCTGACTTACCGCTATGAACATCTGGTGATGCGCTTTGACTTGCAAATTCAAGCCGGAGAACGTATCGCAATCCTAGGCCCCAGTGGAGCAGGTAAAAGTACACTCCTAAACCTGATCGCCGGCTTTCAAACAGCAGAAAAAGGTTCCCTATGGCTGAACGGGGAAAATCATACCAGTACGCCACCAGCTCAACGCCCGGTCTCCATGTTGTTTCAAGAAAATAATCTCTTCTCTCATTTGACAATTGAGCAAAATATTGGACTAGGCTTACATCCCGGGTTACGCCTTAATAGCACGCAAAAACAGACATTACAGCAAATAGTCTCTCAAGTTTCGTTGGAAGATTGTCTTACTCGTTTGCCTGCTCAACTTTCTGGTGGACAACGGCAGCGGGCAGCATTAGCCCGTTGCCTGGTACGCCAGCAGCCCATTTTATTACTTGATGAGCCTTTTTCTGCCCTAGATCCGGCACTGCGTAATGAAATGCTGATATTACTGGAACAAGTTTGCCATGAACGCCGGCTTACATTACTGATGGTTTCCCACAATCTGGATGATGCCGTTCGTATAGCGAATCGCGCTTTATTAATTGTTGATGGCAATATTCATTATGACGGATCAACAAATGCACTGGCTGCCGGTACTGTTCCTGAAGCAGCTATTTTGGGGAGGAAGGTCGCTTCTATTTAGTACTTCGATTATTTCCTTCTGTGACCAAAGTCTATATTTTAAAAATAAAACTGGGTAATATAAATCTTTTTTGTTATAAGTGTTTTTTATGTGTTAATTTTTCATAAAGGATTTAATAATGTCTAATTTGATTTATGCGACCATAAAAGGAAAGAACCAAGGGTTAATTTCAGCTGGCTGTTCTACTTTTGATTCTATTGGTAATAAATATCAAGAGAACCACCGGGATCAAATACTAGTTTACTCCGCTACACATTCTTTAACTCGAGTACAACATGTAAGCCATCATCCTTTTAATATCATAAAACCCATCGATAAATCCTCTCCTTTACTTGGACTAGCAATTTCAAACAACGAAGAACTTCATATCCTGTTAGATTTTTATAGAACTTCATCAGAAGGTGCTCAAGAAAAGTTTTATTCAATAGAATTAACAAAAGCAAAAATAAATGCTTTTAATACCAATTACCCCCACTCTTTAACTCATGCAGGAAATCAGCCAGAAGAGAGTATCTCTGTCATTTATCAAAATATAACTTGGAGTCATCACATTGCTGGTACTTCTGCTTATAGCATCAGAGATGATGAGGTTTATTAAGAATGAATAAATTGCGTGACAGGGTATTAAGTAATAATTTTTGTACATATAACCCAAGTTCCAGGCCATCTTTTAGGCGATGGGATGAAATAGATGCTTCAATTTATCTTCTTAATCGATTTATTCCAGGCTCAGTAAATTATCTGGATGGTTATAAAGATGCATATGTGAAATATAACAGGAACTTAATTTTAAAATATGCCCATATAGAACAAATCCCACCGAACCTTTTGGCCGGTGTTGCCAGAATAGAAGCCGGCGGTAAACCGGATATGTGGAAATTAAACACTATTGCAATGAGGCAATGGCGTGAACAGGCTTTTAATCTTGATAAAACTCGCTCAAAAGGCTCAAATGAAACTTCTACGGGTATAGTTGCAATACAAATAAGACATGTAGCAGATATGATGGGCTTTGACTCAAATACATTAACAACAACAGACCAGTTAGAAATCGCAAATTGCCTTCAAATTGATGAATTTAATATTAAAATGGTTGCTCGTCATTTAAGAGATTTAATTCTCTATGATTATCCTAATGCAGATACCAAGAACTTAACAAAAGAACAATATATCATGGCTGGTTCTAGATATAACCGTGGTATAACAAGAGAAAAGAGGGATTTCATAAGAATAATGAACACTCCGCCTGAATTAAGCACTACTGATGAAAAAAAATGGATTTCTTACGGAGTAAGTATATATAAGCGGCTGGATTATTTAGATAATTTACTTCAAGGATAAAAATGAAAATATCAGATGTATTTACATTTTTTATGTTAAGTTTTTTATCCTTTGGATTAATTAACTCATTCGCTTTTCCTAGGGTTACAGACTTTTTTGACTTCAACTCAGTTGATTGTGATATATGGCAGTATGAAGATGGAGGTATTGATATAATCACTTCCATATTTATATTAATCCCACTTAGTCCTTTTTATATAGCCTGTTTTTACAAGTCATATTTTTTATTTAAGAGCAATAAAATCAGATCAATAAGCTATTTTGTTTTTGCCTCCATTTTTATTCTTTATTGGTTCTATACTTACTACGCTAGATTTATGCTTTATTGCTAGACAAGATAAGCGTAATGGTGCCTAACCTGACGGTTTTATAAGTTTAATCCGTCTTTTAACTTTATTAAAACCCCCATAAATAACTTAAACTCTTTGGTAGATTTTTCTTTAATATTTCACTTACTCTATTTACCTCTACCTTTCAAGTCTGAGTTAGATATAATTCATATTTTTATAGCTATTTCACAATAAATATTCGGAAAAATATAATTAAGAATAAAGCCATATAATATTAAAATCGTATTGAAAATAACGAATGAAATACATTTTATACGACTATACTCTTATAGATATATTCAATAATACCTGTCTACTTCATTAGAGCTATTTATTTTCCATTCTTTGCAATTAATTCGGCAATGTTTCAATTATCATTTATGCACCACATCACAATATAGTGAGATCAGACAACTGTATAAATAACCATGATTTAATGCTATAATTGTAGTTATTTTCAACAAATATAAGCGCCTGCCTCTATATGCAACAGAATCATGCTGAACAAGGTTTTATATTGACACGCCATTGGCGGGATACTCCCTCGGGTATTGAGGTGGAATACTGGCTGGTGACAGATCAGGGGCCACGTCATATAAAAATTCTTCACCAACAAGCTGTTGCTTTTATCTTGCAAGCTAATATGCCGCAGGTGGAAAAAATTCTGGCGCAAGAACGCAACTACCATCTCCGCCCACTTTCATTGAAAGATTTCAATCGCCAGCCTGTTGCCGCGCTTTATTGCCAGCAATATCGCCAATTACAACGGATTGAGAAAGTGCTACAGAAACAGGAAATTCAGGTTTATGAAGCAGATATCCGTCCACCAGACAGGTTTATGATGGAACGTTTTATCACTGCTCCCATCTGGTTCAGTCAGGCACCTAATGGTAGCTATCAGATGAAACCCAACCCGGCTTATCGCCCAACATTGAAATGGGTATCCCTGGATATTGAAACCAGCCAGCATGGAGAACTCTATTCCATTGGATTAGCAGGATGTGATCAGCAGAAAGTATTTATGCTTGGCCCTGCTAACGGTAATGAGCACCCGGTAAATTTTGATTTGGAATATGTAGCAAGTCGTCCGCAAATGCTGGAAAGACTCAACGAGTGGCTGGAAAAATATGACCCTGACGCCATTATTGGCTGGAACCTGATTCAGTTCGATCTGCGGATTTTACAAAAACATGCTGAACGCTACGGTGTTCCACTGAAATTTGGACGGGCCGGAGGGTTACTGGAGTGGCGGGAGCACGGCTTTAAACCGGGGCACTTTTTCGCTTCCACAGCCGGTCGGTTGATTATTGATGGTATTGAAGCACTGAAAACCGCCACCTGGAATTTTCCTTCTTTCAGTCTGGAATATGTCTCGCAAGAACTACTGGGCGAAGGCAAAGCCATTGATACACCCTATCAGCGTATGGATGAGATTGACCGCCGTTTCCAGCAAGATAAGCCCGCACTGGCGCAATATAACCTGCAAGACTGTATTCTGGTAAACCAGATTTTCGATAAAACCCACTTAATGAAATTCCTGTTGGAAAGGGCAACAGTTACCGGTCTCGCCGTAGATCGCAGTGGCGGTTCAGTCACTGCTTTCACTCATCTTTACATGCCAAAAATGCACCGCATCGGTTATGTCGCCCCAAATCCAGGCGGGAAGCCCGAAGATAACAGCCCCGGTGGTTTCGTGATGGATTCTCGCCCCGGCTTGTATGATTCAGTGCTGGTGCTGGATTATAAAAGTCTGTATCCCTCGATTATCCGCACTTTTCTTATCGATCCTGTCGGTATGGTGGAAGGTCTGGCACAGCCGGACAGCGAGCATGCGGTTCCCGGTTTTCGCAATGCCTTCTTTTCCCGTACTCAGCATTGTCTGCCTGATATCGTGACACAAATCTGGCATGAACGTGACGCAGCAAAAAAACAGCATAACGCCCCATTGTCACAAGCATTGAAGATCATCATGAACGCTTTCTACGGCGTTCTTGGGGCGGAGGGCTGTCGTTTCTTCGACCCGCGCCTGACCTCTTCCATTACTATGCGCGGCCACGAAATTATGCTCCAGACCAGAAAGCTGATTGAATCTCAAAACTATCAAGTTATCTACGGTGATACAGATTCTATCTTTATATGGCTGAAACAAGCGCATGAAGAAGAACTGGCTCTCAGTATCGGCAAAGAACTTGCGCGATTCGTTAACCAATGGTGGCAAAAACACCTGCAAGAACATTTTGGGCTTACAAGCACCCTTGAGTTGGAATTTGAAACTCACTATCGCCGTTTCCTGATGCCAACCATCCGTGGGGCTGAACAAGGCAGTAAAAAGCGTTATGCCGGTCTGAGTGGTGACCGCATGGTCTATAAAGGTCTGGAAACAGTACGCACTGACTGGACACCTCTAGCGCAAGATTTCCAGAAGCAACTGTATTCACTGATTTTTCATGAACAGCCTTATCAAGAATTTATCCGTGGTTATGTTACCAGTACCCTAAAAGGAAAATTTGATGATAAACTAATCTACCGTAAAAGGTTGGGCCGTAAATTGTCTGACTATCAGCGCAATGTACCACCCCATGTGAGAGCAGCAAGGCTGGCAGATGAATACAATCTGCAACATAACCGACCCTTGCAGTACCAAAATGGGGGGTGGATAAGCTATGTCATGACACAATCCGGGCCGGAACCACTGGAAAATCTGCATTCATCACCAGACTATGATCACTACATCAATAAGCAACTTCAGCCTATCGCTGATGCTATCCTGCCGTTTTTACAGGATGATTTTATAACTTTACTCACCGGACAGATGGTAATGCCTTTTGACTGATTACTATTTTTTGCAGGTGACGACCGGCTTTGCTTCCATTAACATATCGCCCCTTTGACGAGTGATAAGGGAATTAACGGGGTGTCTTGCTGTCTGCCCATTATCTCCGTTAGACCAAATAAAAAGCTGTCGTCCTCCACCTATGAATAACATTATCTAACAGAAACTGAGTTAAAATTTATGCCATTTACCCTCGGTCAACGCTGGATCAGCGATACAGAAAGCGAACTTGGATTAGGAACCGTTGTTGCACTGGACGCACGAATGGTCACTTTGCTCTTTCCTGCCAGCGGTGAAAACCGCCTCTATGCACGCAATGATTCTCCTATTACCCGTGTTATGTTTAACTCGGGGGATGTTGTCACCAGCCATGAAGGCTGGCAACTCAAAGTGGATGAAGTCCAACTAGAAAATGGCCTGCTGATTTATACAGGCACACGACTTGATACTCTGGAAGAAAATATCAGTCTGCGCGAAGTATTCCTTGACAGTAAACTTACCTTCAACAAACCACAGGATCGCCTGTTTGCTGGTCAGATTGACCGTATGGACCGCTTTGCCTTGCGTTTTCGCGCCCGTAAATATCAAAGCGAACAATTTAAACTGGCTGAAAGCGGCTTGCGGGGTATCCGCGCCAGCCTGATCCCTCATCAACTTCATATCGCTAATGAAGTCGGCAAACGCTACGCGCCAAGGGTTCTATTGGCCGATGAAGTCGGTTTAGGTAAAACCATCGAAGCCGGGATGATCATCCACCAGCAATTGCTGGCCGGTCGTGCTGAACGCGTTCTGGTGATTGTACCCGATAGCCTTCAACATCAATGGCTGGTAGAAATGCTACGCCGTTTCAACCTGCGTTTTGCCCTGTTTGACGATAGCCGCTATACCGAAGCACGACATGACAGTGATAATCCATTTGAAACAGAACAATTAATACTCTGTTCACTGGATTTTGTCCGCCGTAATAAACAGCGTTTTGAGCATATGCTTGAAGCTAGCTGGGATCTGATGGTGGTGGATGAAGCTCACCATCTGGCCTGGAGCGAGGATGCTCCTAGCCGTGAATATCAGGTTGTCGAACAATTAGCTGAACAGATCCCCAGCGTATTGCTATTGACTGCAACACCAGAACAGCTAGGGCAAGAAAGCCATTTTGCCCGTCTACGTCTACTTGATCCAAACCGTTTCCACGATTATCAGGCTTTTATCGACGAACAACAAAAATACCTTCCAGTTGCCGATGCTGTCACACTGCTGTTATCCGGTGAACAACTTAATAATAATCAATTAAATCTAATGGGTGAATTGATTAGCGAGCAAGATATTGAGCCTCTGCTGAAAGCCGCCAATAGTAATAGCGATGAAAGTGAAACCGCACGCCATGAACTGATTTCCATGCTTATGGATCGTCACGGCACCAGCCGTATTCTGTTCCGTAATACCCGTAATGGTGTAAAAGGCTTCCCCCGTCGCGAACTGCACCAGATCAAGTTGCCTCTGCCATCCCAATATCAGACCGCTATTAAAGTCTCCGATATTATGGGCGCTAAAAAATCGCTGGAAGCTCGCGCATGGGATATGCTCTACCCAGAACAAATTTATCAGGAGTTTGAAGGCGAAAACGCTACCTGGTGGAACTTTGATCCCCGCGTAGAGTGGCTACTTGGTTTTCTGATGGCAAATCGTCATGAGAAAGTGCTGGTAATTTGTGCTAAAGCAACCACAGCTCTGCAATTGGAACAGGTACTACGTGAGCGCGAAGGGATTCGTGGCGCTGTTTTCCATGAAGGTCTATCACTGGTTGAACGTGATCGCGCCGCAGCCTATTTTGCTTCCGAAGAAGAAGGAGCTCAGGTATTACTATGCTCCGAAATTGGCTCAGAAGGCCGCAACTTCCAGTTCGCTAACCAATTAGTGATGTTTGATTTACCATTCAATCCGGATTTACTGGAACAGCGTATCGGACGCCTGGATCGTATCGGCCAAAGCCGTGATATCCAGATTAGTGTGCCTTATTTGGAAAATACCGCCCAAGCTGTCCTGATTCGTTGGTATCACGAAGGTTTGGATGCATTCGAGTATACCTGCCCAACCGGTCGTACTATTTATGATCACTATTATGAAACTCTGCTGAACTATCTTGCCAAACCCAATAGCCAGGAAAAATTTGGTGAATTTATTGATCAGTGCCGCCAGCAACATGAGCAACTCAAACAGCAACTGGAGCAAGGCCGTGACCGGCTGCTGGAAATGAACTCCAACGGTGGCGAACATGGTTTGCAACTGGCAGAAAAAATTTCAGAGTATGATGATGATACTGATTTAGTGAACTTCTCACTCAACTTATTTGATATCGTTGGTATCAATCAGGAAGATCGCAATGACAACATGATAGTGCTGACACCATCTGATCATATGCTAGTCCCAGATTTCCCTGGATTACCAAAAGATGGTTGTACTATCACTTTTAATCGTGAACAGTCTCTGTCCCGTGAAGATGCCCAGTTTATCAGTTGGGAGCACCCAATTATCCGTAATGGGTTGGATCTGATCCTTTCCGGCGATACGGGTAGCTGTGCGGTATCCCTTTTGAAAAATAAAGCATTACCTGTCGGAACCCTGCTGGTAGAACTGATCTATGTAGTTGAAGCTCAAGCCCCGAAACACCTGCAATTGACCCGTTTCCTTCCACCAACGCCATTGCGGATACTGATGGACCTGAAAGGCAATAATCTGGCTGGTCAGGTGGAGTTTGAAAGCTTTAACCGCCAGCTTAATGCAGTGAATCGTCATACGGCAAGTAAACTGGTCAATGCGGTACAAAAAGAAGTTCACGCTATTTTGCAACAGGCCGAAGGTTTAGTAGAAACTCAGGCTCAATCATTGATTGAACAAGCGAAACAGCAAGCAGATGAAAATCTCACTGCTGAACTTTCCCGTTTGGAAGCATTGAAGGCCGTCAATCCAAATATTCGTGATGATGAATTGGAAGCCATTGAATCCAATCGCCAACAGTTGCTGCTTAACTTAAATCAGGCAGGCTGGCGTCTGGATGCTATTCGCCTTGTTGTCGTTACGCATCAGTAAATATTAGCAATACCCGGAGGCTAAACCGGAATGGGGTAAACTTTACTAAGCACCCTATTCCATGCCTCCCCTAATATTCAGCTACCGGAGCCTCAATGGAAGCTTATAACCCTCCTACCGATCCTTGGTTACATGTGCTTTATCAGGATCAACATATCATCGTAGTCAATAAACCCAGCGGGTTACTCTCTGTTCCCGGTCGGGCAGAAGAACATAAAGACAGCATTATGACGCGGATACAACAACAGTTTCCCGTAGCAGAATCTGTTCACCGGCTAGATATGGCAACCAGCGGCGTAATGGTAATTGCATTAACCAAAGACGCAGAGCGTGAATTGAAACGCCAATTCCGTGAACGAGAACCGGAAAAAACCTATATTGCACGGGTTTGGGGACGTCTGGAACCAAAAACTGGTCTTGTCGATTTACCGCTGATTTGTGACTGGCCGAACCGACCAAAACAGAAAGTGTGTTTTGAAACCGGGAAATCGGCTCAGACTGAATACGAAGTACTCGCTTACGAAGATGAAGCAACTCGAGTAAAACTCTCACCGATAACCGGTCGTTCACATCAGCTCAGAGTACATATGCTAGCACTTGAACACCCGATTCTGGGGGATCGGTTTTACGCTCATCAGCAGGCAAGAGCAATGGCGCCTCGCCTGCAATTACATGCACAAGAGTTATATATCACACATCCGGCCTATGGAACGCCAATGCATTTTCAGTGCAAAGCCGATTTTTGATTAATAGACAAATACAGTAACCGAATCCAATGAAGCCAATATCAAACATAAGGCCAAGCCACAACAAGCCAAAAGAACACGGATATTTGCCATTTTTTGCCTTCCTCCTAAATTAAAACAAAATAAAACATAAAATATTCTAATATTTTAGAGAAATAAAAAATAAACTCAACCGCCGTAGGGGATGTTATTCCCCTATATATTTAGTGGCATGTTTTTAAAGATAAAAAAATAGCCTATTTAAAACCCTTCTCTTTTTTAATGAGATCATAGGCAGCCTGAATTGACTGGGCCTTTTGTTTAGCAATCTCCATCATTTCCGGTGGTAAACCTTTTGCTACCAGCTTATCCGGATGGTGTTCACTCATCAATCTACGATAGGCACGTTTAATGGTCGTCGCGTCATCCTTTTCACGCACACCTAACACCTTACAAGCGTCCGCGAGTGTTGGCCCCTGCGCGGCCCTCTGATAACCGCCATACTGCCGTTGCCGCCACTCTCCTCCATCACCGAAATTGCGGCCACCTTCCATCATGGCAAGGAATTGTTCAAATTGATTACGAGAGATCCCAAGTTCATCAGCAATAATAAACAGCACCGTCCTCTCATTCGGATGCAATTGCCCATCAGAAAATGCAGCCTGTAATTGGATCTCCAAAAACATGCGAACTAAGTCAGACCGGCCAAAACAGGCACGACGCAATTGTCTTAGTGTCTCACGCAAAGGAAAATTGGGTTCTTTACCTTCACGAAAAGCCTGCTGTGCTGCTATCCTGGCTTGTCCGTGAAGTTGCATGCGATCCATTAACTGGCTCGCAAGACGAATATCTGTTTCAGTCACCCGCCCTTTTGATTTAGTGATATGCCCCATCACCTGAAAAGTACTACTGAAAAATAGCAATTGACGAGACTGATTATTTGCAAAAAAACCTTGGTTTCTCCGTGCACTCGCCCTATCAAGCATATGACCAATAAACAGACCAATGACAATACCCCAAAAGCCGGCTCCAGACACAACACCAAAAATCAGCCCAAGCAATTTTCCCCAATAATGCATATACTCCTCAATTCACCAATGCTCTGAGTGTCGTTTTGCATTATCATACTATTCATTCAGCTCCGTGCCTAACGGCAAGATAAGTAAAGGTATGACTTTACGCTGGCGTATATTCATTGAGTACGCTAGTCTCTTGAGGTTTGCCCGGCATAATGCCACTGATGACGGAACCGCATAAATATCTATGAAGAAATGTTATCCAACTTTGCTGGCCACAACGGTATGGGCCGCACTTTATGGTCAGTATGCACATGCTGATCTCGCAGCGCAGTGTATGCTGGGTATACCTGTTTATGATCAGCCAATCATTAATGGCGATTTAAATCAACTCCCTATCAATATTCTGGCAGATGATTCACGCGCAGATTATCCGCGTTCCGCTAAATTTATCGGTAATGTTAATATTAAACAGGGTAATAAAACCCTGACCGCAGATAAAGTACAACTTGATCAAACAGAAGATGAAGTTCCGTTAAGAACCGTGACTGCAACGGGTAATGTTCATTATGATGACCCTCTGATTATTCTAAAAGGGCCACGTGCCTGGTCTAATTTAAATAATAAAGATACCGATATGTATCAGAGTGATTATCAGATGGTCGGACGTCAAGGACGCGGCACCGCAGACAAAATGAAACTGCGTGGTGAAAACCGTTATGCCATTCTGGATAATGGTACCTTTACTTCCTGCCTGCCGGGTAATGATAGCTGGAGCGTTGTCGGCTCCGAAGTTATTCTCGATCGCGAAGAAGAAGTGGCCGAAATATGGAATGCCCGTTTCAGAATGGCTAACATTCCAGTATTTTATAGCCCGTATCTTCAATTACCGATCGGTAATAAACGCCGTTCAGGGTTTCTTATTCCTAACGCCAGCTATTCCAAAAAAGCCGGCTTTGAATTTCAGCTACCCTATTACTGGAATATTGCACCGAATTATGATGCAACGATTACACCGCACTATCTCAGTAATCGTGGTTTAAAACTGGATAATGAATTCCGCTACTTAACCAAAGCTGGCACAGGTACCCTTGCTCTCGACTGGCTGAATAACGATGAACAATATGTCAAAGACAAAAAGACAAACACACGTACCGCCAGAGAGAGTGATAATCGCTGGTTATTCTACTGGAGACACAGCGGTGTGATGGATAGGGTATGGCGTTTTAATATCGACTATACCAAAGTCAGTGATCCCGAATATTTTTCTGATTTCAGCTCTCAATATGGTTCCACCACCGATGGCTACGCTACGCAAAAATTCAGTCTGGGCTATGCTCAACAGAACTGGAATGCCACGCTATCAACTAAACAATTCCAGATTTTTTCTAAAGATACCAGTAGAAAAGCCTACAGAGCTGAACCACAGTTAGATTTGAACTATTACAAAAACGATCTGGGGCCATTTGACCTGAAAGTCTATGGTCAGGCGGCAAAATTCACCAGTGTAGGTAAAAACAACCCGGAAGCAACCCGCTGGCATCTGGAACCCTCCATTAACCTGCCACTCTCCAATGGCTGGGCCAGTATGAATAATGAAGTTAAGCTGATGGCGACTCACTATCAGCAGGATATTCCCAAGGCTCTTGAGAATGCTGAATATAAAGAATCTGTTAACCGGGTTCTGCCACAGTTCAAAAGCGAAGCCAAAATGGTGTTTGAGCGTTCAACATACCTGAACAGCAATTACACCCAAACGCTAGAACCGCAGGTTCAGTATCTGTATGTGCCATACAAAGACCAAGATAATATCAACAACTTCGACTCATCTTTACTACAAACCGACTATACCGGCCTGTTCCGTGACCGCTTTTATGGTGGCCTGGACCGTATTTCATCTGCCAATCAAGTGACTACCGGTCTCACTACCCGTCTTTATGATGAAGGTTTAGTTGAACGTTTTAACCTGTCATTAGGTCAAATCTATTACTTTGAACGTCCACGCACCGGTAAAGAAACCATCATCAACAGTAAAGATAATACAGGTATGATGACCTGGGCAGGTGATACTTACTGGAAAATTAATGATTCCTGGGGCTTGAAAGGTGGCATGCAATACGATACTCGCCTAGGTAGCGTAACGATGGGAAATGCAGTGCTAGAATATCGCCGTGATGAAGACCGACTTGTGCAATTGAACTATCGTTTTGTTGACAGAGATTATATCCAAGCTACAGCTAAGAGCGCTCCGGCTTTCCAGCAAGGGATTTCTCAAGTCGGTCTGGTTACAAGTTGGCCGTTAAGTGATCGCTGGGGTTTCGTAGGCGCTTACTACTACGATACTAAAGAACAGCAACCGGCAAGTCAGTTAGTGGGTTTGCAGTACAACACTTGTTGCTGGGCAATCAACGTTGGCTATGAACGCAAGATCATTGGTTGGAAAGACAGCGATAGCGAATATGACAACAAATGGTCATTTAATTTTGAACTTCGTGGCTTAAGTAACAATCATAGTTTAGGTAGCCAGAAAATGTTGAAGTCTGGCATCATGCCATACCAACGAGCATTCTGACGCCAAGAACATTTTGATATTAAACACGATAAATCCGCTATTGCGGAACCTACATATGATGGGAAAAGTATGAAGAACTGGAGAACTCTCATTTTCGGATTGATGTTTTCAGTGAGTACTGCCTTCGCTGCACCTCAGCAAATGGATAAAATTGCTGCGGTCGTTAATAACGGAGTGGTACTGGAAAGCGACATCAACAACCGCTTACAATCTGTCAAACTGGATGCGCAACATGCCGGCCAGCAAATACCGGATGAACAAACGCTACGTCATCAGATCCTTGAACGTCTGATTATGGATAACATCCTGTTACAAATGGCAAAACAGATAGGGATCACCATTCCTGATCAAGCATTGGATTCTACAATTGCCAATATTGCAGCTCAGAACCACATCACTGTGGAACAAATGAAACATCGCATTACTGCTGACGGAATGAGTTTCGATACTTACCGTGATCAAATCCGTAAAGAGATGATGATAGCAGAGGTGCGCAATAATGAAGTTCGCCGTCGTGTCACCATTTTGCCTCAAGAGATCGACGCCTTAGTTAAACAAATTAGCAACCAGAATACTAACGATACAGAACTGAATATCAGCCATATTCTGATCCCATTGCCAGAAAACCCTGATCAGGCACAAATGGAAAAAGCCATGACGGTAGTGCAGAAAATTATGTCTGAACTTAAACATGGTGTTGATTTCGGTAAATTGGCGATCGCTTACTCTGCTGATCCGCAAGCGCTGAAAGGCGGTAATATGGGTTGGAGTCGGCTTGAGGAATTACCAACTCTGTTTGCTGAACAACTGCAATCAGCTCAGAAAGGAGCCGTTGTTGGCCCAATCCGCTCCGGTGTTGGTTTCCATATTCTCAAAGTCAATGATATCCGTGGCGGTAACCCAACCATCGCCGTCACTGAAGTTCACGCCCGCCATATTCTATTGAGAACTTCCCCTGTCATGACCGATGATCAAGCGCGCACTAAGTTGCAGCAAATCGCCAGTGATATTCGCAGCGGAAAAACTGATTTTGCCGATGCCGCAAAAGAGTTTTCAGACGATCCTGGCTCAGCCCTACGTGGTGGTGATCTCGGCTGGACTACCCCTGATATCTATGATCCTGCTTTCCGCGACGCGTTAATGCGCCTGAATAAAGGTGAAATCAGTCAACCTGTTCACTCATCTTTTGGCTGGCATCTGATCCAACTATTGGATACCCGAAAAGTTGATAAAACAGATGCCGCTCAGAAAGATCGCGCTTACCGTATGTTGTTCAACCGTAAATTCACCGAAGAAGCACAAATCTGGATGCAGGAACAACGCGCCTCAGCTTATGTGAAAATTTTAGATGGCAGCGATGCACAACAATAAACCGATTATTATCAATAAACCAATTGTTATTACCCCCGGCGAGCCTGCCGGGGTCGGACCCGACTTAACGGTTGCTCTTGCTCAACAAAGTTGGCCAATGCAACTGGTCGCTTGCGCAGACCCCAACCTGCTTCTCGACAGAGCCAGACAACTTAATTTACCTTTGCAATTACAAGAATACTCTGCTGACAAAACCCCCGAACCACAGGCTGCCGGGACGTTGACAATATTGTCAGTTCCTCTTCATGCCCCCGCAATCGCCGGCGAATTGAACCAAGAAAACGGCAGATATGTCACCGAAACACTGGCCCGAGCCTGTGACGGCTGTTTAAACGGAGAATTTTCAGCATTAGTCACAGGACCGGTTCATAAAGGGAATATCAACGATGCTGGCGTGCCTTTTATCGGCCATACCGAATTCTTTGCCGATCGCAGTGGATGCCAGCGAGTTGTCATGATGCTTGCAACAGAAGAGCTTCGGGTTGCCCTGGCAACGACTCATCTGCCTATTGTTGATGTACCAAAGTCCATCACTTTCGATAGTCTGCGGGAAGTGATTACTATTCTTAACCATGATTTAAAAACAAAGTTTGGTCTGGCAAAACCCTGTATTTATGTTTGCGGTCTGAATCCCCATGCGGGAGAGGGCGGCCATATGGGACGGGAAGAGATTGATGTCATTATTCCTGCATTAGCCAGTCTGAGAGCAGAAGGCATCGTGCTGGAAGGACCTTTACCGGCAGATACCCTGTTTCAGCCTAAATATCTTCAACATGCAGACGCCGTGCTCTCGATGTATCATGACCAAGGATTACCCGTGTTAAAATACCAAGGTTTTGGCAGAGCAGTGAATATTACATTAGGCCTGCCGTTTATCCGTACTTCGGTCGATCATGGCACAGCACTGGAACTGGCCGGGACAGGTCAAGCTGATGTGGGAAGCTTCATCACCGCATTGAATTTAGCAATTAAAATGATACAAAACAGTAATGAATAACAGAGTCCACCAAGGGCACTTTGCCCGTAAACGCTTCGGGCAAAACTTCTTAACCGATCAATTTGTCATTGATAGTATTGTTGCCGCTATCAATCCACAACCCGGCCAAGCAGTGTTGGAAATTGGCCCCGGTCTTGGTGCATTGACAGAACCGGTCGGCGAGCGCATGGATAAAATGACCGTGGTTGAACTCGACCGCGATTTGGCCGCTCGTCTACAAATCCATCCGCAATTAAAAGATAAACTTACTATTATCCAGCAAGATGCCATGACGGTTAATTTTAGCGAATTGTCTCAGCAAAGAGGGGAGCCGCTGCGCGTCTTTGGTAATTTACCTTATAATATTTCCACACCGTTAATGTTCCACCTTTTCAGCTATACTGGTGCTATTGCTGATATGCATTTTATGTTACAAAAAGAGGTTGTAAACCGTCTGGTAGCCGGCCCCGGAAGTAAAGCTTTCGGGCGTTTGAGTGTCATGGCTCAATATTATTGTCAGGTTATCCCTGTACTGGAAGTACCGCCAAGCGCGTTTACTCCCGCACCTAAAGTCGATTCAGCCGTTGTACGTCTGATACCGCACAAAAGCATACCTCACCCCGTCAAAAATATTCGTATGCTGAGCCGGATCACGACTCAAGCTTTCAACCAACGGCGTAAAACCATCCGTAACAGCCTCGGTGATCTTTTTACTGTAGAACAGCTAACAGAACTTGGTATCGATCCAAGTACTCGTGCCGAGAATATTTCTGTTGAGCAGTACTGTAAAATGGCAAACTGGCTATCAGAACAACCTGAAATGCTGTCATAACAGGAGTCAATTATGATTAATACGCCCAGGGTTTCTATTCAGGTACAAAGTGTTTATGTAGAAAGTCAATCGTGTCCCGATCAACAGCGTTTCGTTTTTGCCTATACAATCACTATCCGAAATCTTGGGCGCGAACTGGTTCAGTTAATTAATCGTTACTGGCTAATTACTAACAGTGATGGTCATCAAACAGAAGTTCAGGGGGAAGGTGTTGTTGGTGAACAACCCATAATCCAGCCAGGGACCGAATACCGTTACACCAGCGGCGCAATATTGGAAACACCCTTGGGTACTATGGAAGGCCATTATGAAATGGTCGACCACAACGGTGAGCCATTTCGTGTTGCCATTCCGGTTTTCCGTCTGGCTATCCCAACGCTGATTAATTGATTATGTCTACATATCTCATTGGTGATATTCATGGCTGTTATCGTGAATTACGGGCTTTATTAACTAAAGTCGATTTTGATCCTAAAAAGGACACATTGTGGTTAACAGGAGATTTAGTTGCCCGCGGCCCGGACTCTCTTAATGTTCTCCGGTATGTTAAACAGCTAGGCTCAGCCGCAAAAGTGGTACTAGGCAATCACGATCTCCATTTATTGGGAGTTTATGCCGGGATCAGCCGTAATAAACCTAAAGATAAAATTGATTCGTTACTGTCTGCGCCAGATGCCGATGAATTAATTAATTGGCTACGCAAACAACCGTTACTACAGTGCGATGATGATCTAAAACTACTCATGACACATGCGGGCATTACGCCTCAATGGGATTTGGAAACAGCCAAAATGTGCGCTAGCGAAGTTGAAACTATGCTCAACAGTAGCAGTTACCCTCTGTTTCTCAATTCCATGTATGGAGATATGCCAAACAACTGGTCACCAGAACTCTCTGGGCTAGCGCGTTTGCGCTTCAGTACCAATGGATTGACACGCATGCGTTACTGTTTTCCAAATGGTCAATTGGATATGTTGTGCAAAGATAAACCCGAAAACGCGCCTGCGCCGCTAAAACCTTGGTTTGAACTGCCACGCCAGATCCCATCAGGGTATGCCATCGTTTTCGGTCACTGGGCATCATTAGAAGGTCAGGGAACACCCGACGGATTTTATGCATTGGATACAGGTTGTTGTTGGGGAGGACAACTGACGATGTTACGTTGGGAAGATAAACAATATTTTACACAATTATCGTTACCGCAGTAAGACAGCAATAAAGCCAGACACGCCGTGAAAAAAGCTCATCGGCGTGTTCTATCAATTAGAGGCGGCGTTGTAAAATCTCAAAACAGTAGCTGTGAGAATTTAATTCATCGGCATCATGGTATTCAGTAAACTCAGAATCCCATTCATCCGGTTCATAGTCAGGAAAATGCGTATCACCTATCACTTCTGCATCGATGTGTGTCAGGTACATGCGGTTCGCTCGTGAAATAAATTGGTCATAAACTTTACCACCCCCCATGACCATAACCTCTTCCGCATCACCCGCCACAGCCAGCGCTTCATCAACTGAGCTTACCCAGGTTACACGTTCATCATTACCCGGCTGATTACTCAATACAATATTGAGCCTTCCAGGTAACGGATGACCTATGGATTCATAAGTCACTCGTCCCATAATAACAGGTTTATTCAATGTATTACGTTTAAACCAGGCTAAATCCCCCGGCAGATTCCACGGCATTTTATTCTCCATGCCGATAACCCGATCCATAGCTAAAGCAGCGATCAAGCTGATATTCATTAAGCCACCTTATAGGCAAATAGTATAAAAATTGATGACACTATACGGAAAGGGATGTACCCAGTCGATAGGCTCAACACCTTCTTAAGTACAAAAAATTAATTTATACTTGGTTTATTACTTAAGACATTTATTGATCAAAATAATAACAAAACTAATATTAACTATAGGGTACATTATGCTGGAAACATCACTAGTCGTCATCACTATCTCAACGTTGGGTATGCTCTCTCCCGGTCCTGATTTCTTTCTGGTAGTCAAAAATGCCATACGTTACCAACGTTCTGCCGCCATGATGACAGTTATGGGCTTAATCGCCGCTATCGCTTGCCATATGGTTTACTGTGTCGCCGGGTTGGCTATTGTTATCACCACAACACCGTGGCTATTTAATCTGATGAAATATGCTGGAGCGGCTTATCTTATTTGGATTGGGATCAATAGCTTGTTTTCTCGCGGAGGGAATACTCTCACTCTCGATGCTCAACCACGACAGATCGTCACTTTCAAAAAAGCGTTTATGCAGGGGTTTTTATGTAATTTGCTCAATCCCAAAGCAACGTTGTTCTTCCTGGCAATATTTACTCAGTTACTAAATGTCAATTCTGGTGTTGGTGAGAAATTGTGGTATGCCTCTATTATCTGGGGATTGGCGGTTATCTATTGGCCTCTGTTAGTCATATTAATTCAAAGCGCACCAGTACGCCGCGGATTAGCTAAAACTCAGAAAGTTATTGATAAATTACTAGGTATTGTTTTGATTGGCTTAGGTGTCAAAGTAGCTCTGGGCTAACAGACAGTGATTCTTTCTCTTTAATTTTTCAATAAACATAAAAAAGTGCGCTGAACAGAGCGCACTTTTTTTACTTCAATTAATTAGAATATAGACTAGCTATTAATCGCCGCATGCATTTCCTGTACAGAAATCACTTGCTCAGTTGGATCTGCACTCAGTGCCATCGTTGTCGCAAATCCACCATTCAATGTGGTGTCATAATGCACTTTATATTGCAGTGCACTACGGCGAATAAGTTTGGAATCCTCAATTGCCTGACGACCGGCAGTCGTATTTACAATATAGCTATATTCACCATTTTTGATTCTATCCTGAATATGCGGACGCCCTTCATGAACTTTATTCACCAGACGAGGGTTAATCCCCGCTTCACCTAGTACAACCGCAGTACCATGAGTCGCATCCAGTTCAAAACCCTGTTTCAGCAACTTAGCGGCCAAATCCACAACCCGGCCTTTATCACCTTCACGCACTGACAGAAGCGCCCTACCACTTTGTGGCATTTTAGCGCTACACCCCAATAGTGCTTTTGAGAAAGCTTCGGCAAATGTACGCCCAACGCCCATTACTTCTCCGGTTGACCGCATTTCAGGCCCAAGAATCGGATCTACACCTGGAAATTTGTTGAAAGGCAATACAACCTCTTTCACCGAATAGTATGGTGGGATGATCTCCTGAGTTGCACCTTGCTCAGCCAGAGATTGACCAACCATCACTCGAGCTGCAACTTTCGCTAGTGGTAAACCGGTCGCTTTAGAAACAAATGGCACAGTACGAGCTGCACGTGGGTTAACCTCAATTAGATAAACCTCGTCATTCTTGACGGCAAACTGGACATTCATCAAACCACGCACACCTAATTCAAATGCCAGTTTTTCTACCTGTTGACGCATAACATCCTGAATTTCCTGACTTAAGGTGTAAGCAGGCAGTGAACAAGCTGAGTCGCCGGAATGCACTCCAGCCTGCTCAATATGTTCCATAATGCCGCCGATCAAGACACGCTCACCGTCACAAATAGCGTCAACGTCCACTTCCACTGCATCATCAAGGAAACAATCAAGCAATACCGGGGCATCATTAGAGACACTGACCGCAGTCTGGAAGTAACGACGCAGGTCAATTTCGTCATATACGATTTCCATCGCGCGGCCACCCAAAACATAAGATGGACGAACCACCAGCGGATAACCAAGAATGTTTGCCTTCTCAACTGCACGTTCTATCGTGGTTACTGTGGCATTTTCAGGCTGTTTCAAGCCAAGACGATTTACTGCCTGTTTGAAACGTTCACGATCTTCCGCACGATCAATCGCATCCGGGCTGGTACCAATAATTGGAACACCGGCGATTTCTAGTTCACGAGCCAATTTCAGCGGAGTCTGCCCACCATAATGCACAATCACCCCTTTTGGCTGTTCAACACGTACAATCTCAAGAACATCTTCCAAAGTCACCGGTTCGAAATAGAGACGGTCCGAAGTATCATAATCTGTTGAAACAGTTTCTGGGTTACAGTTCACCATGATGGTTTCATACCCATCTTCACGCAGTGCCAAGGCTGCATGAACACAACAATAGTCGAATTCAATCCCTTGCCCGATACGATTAGGGCCACCACCCAATACCATGATTTTTGGCCTATCACTATTCGGATTAGCCTCACACTCATCTTCATAAGTGGAATACATGTATGCAGTATCAGTCGCAAATTCTGCCGCACAGGTATCAACCCGCTTATAAACCGGATACAAATTATATTTGTGGCGCAGCTTGCGGATCTCTTTTTCGGCCACACCGACCAGTTTTGCCAAACGCGCATCAGCAAAACCTTTACGTTTCAGATGACGCAGGAAGTCGGCCGTCAAGCTGTTAATTCCCTGCTCTGCCACCTGCTCTTCCAATCTCACTAGTTCTTCAATTTGCACTAAAAACCAGCGATCAATATCAGTCAGGTTAAACACACCATCAACAGACATACCCGCACGGAAAGCATCGGCGATATACCAGATACGCTCAGCACCTGCATCTTTTAATTCGCGACGAATTTTAGTCAACGCTTCTGGATCATCTAAATTGACTTTCGGATCAAAACCGGTTGCCCCGATTTCCAAACCACGCAATGCTTTTTGCAGAGATTCTTGCTGAGTGCGGCCAATCGCCATCACCTCACCAACAGATTTCATTTGGGTTGTCAGACGATCATTGGCGCCAGCAAATTTCTCGAAATTAAAGCGAGGAACTTTAGTGACTACATAGTCGATAGAAGGTTCAAAGGAAGCTGGCGTGCGGCCACCAGTGATATCATTCATCAATTCGTCAAGGGTATAACCCACAGCCAATTTAGCGGCAATTTTAGCAATCGGGAAACCGGTCGCTTTCGAAGCCAACGCAGAAGAACGGGAAACACGTGGATTCATTTCGATGATAACTAAACGGCCATTTTTTGGGTTCACCGCAAACTGTACGTTAGATCCCCCAGTTTCTACACCGATTTCACGCAATACCGCCATCGAAGCGTTACGCATGATTTGATACTCTTTATCCGTCAGCGTTTGCGCCGGGGCGACTGTGATGGAATCACCGGTGTGAATCCCCATCGCATCAAAGTTTTCAATGGAGCAAACGATAATGCAGTTATCGTTTTTATCCCGCACAACCTCCATTTCATACTCTTTCCAACCAATCAGAGATTCATCAATCAAGAGTTCGTTGGTTGGTGAAAGATCCAAGCCACGCTCACAAATTTCCTCGAATTCTTCACGGTTATAGGCGATGCCGCCACCGCTTCCTCCCATAGTAAAGGAGGGGCGGATAATACAAGGAAAACCGACTTTATCAACAACTGCCAGCGCTTCTTCCATTGAATGGGCGATACCAGAACGCGGAGTTTCCAAGCCGATCTTTTTCATTGCTATATCGAAACGGCGGCGATCTTCCGCTTTATCAATCGCATCTGCGGTAGCACCAATCATAGTAACGCTAAACTCTTTCAGAACTCCCTGACGCTCCAATTCTAAAGCACAGTTGAGTGCGGTTTGCCCGCCCATTGTCGGCAGAATCGCATCAGGACGCTCTTTTTCAATGATTTTACGCACCACTTCCCAGTGGATCGGCTCAATATAAGTAGCATCGGCCATCTCTGGATCAGTCATAATGGTAGCAGGGTTCGAATTCACCAGAACGACACGATAACCCTCTTCCCGTAACGCCTTACAGGCTTGTGCTCCTGAATAGTCGAATTCACAAGCCTGACCAATAACAATTGGGCCAGCACCCAGAATCAGGATACTTTTAATATCAGTACGTTTTGCCATTTTATTTTCTCCTGATTACTTGGTGTTATGACGATTATTTTTCTGACAATACTGTTCAATTAGGTCAATAAAGTGATCAAATAACGATGCTGTTTCATGTGGACCAGGGCTGGCTTCTGGGTGCCCCTGGAAACTGAATGCGGGTTTATCTGTGCGATGAATCCCTTGCAACGTACCGTCAAACAGAGATTTATGAGTAATGTTCAGATTTGACGGCAGTGATCTTTCATCTACAGCAAAACCGTGGTTTTGGGCAGTAATCATAACAACATTACATTCAAGATCTCTTACCGGATGGTTAGCACCATGATGGCCGAATTTCATTTTCATGGTTTCCGCGCCACTCGCCAATGCCAGCAATTGGTGTCCAAGACAGATACCAAAAATTGGAATCTCTGTCTCAAGCAGGGTTTTAATTGCTTCGATTGCATAGCCACAAGGTGCCGGGTCCCCCGGTCCATTAGATAAGAAAATACCATCTGGATTCAGTTTTAGTACATCTTCAGCCGGTGTCTGGGCAGGAACAACTGTCAAGCGGCAGCCACGATCCACCAACATTCGCAAAATATTTCGTTTTGCACCAAAGTCATAAGCAACAACATGATAAGGCAGATCCTGCTCTTGCTTATCTTCCGGTAATCCCTCCGCCAACGTCCAGCTCCCCTGTAACCACGGATAAATCTGTTTAGTTGTCACCTCTTTTGCTAAATCCATTCCCTCCAGTCCCGGAAACGCTTGCGCTTTTTCCAGTGCAACCTGAGCGTCAATCTGTTTACCTGCTATAATACAACCATTCTGTGATCCCTTTTCTCTTAGCAAACGCGTAAGTTTACGGGTATCGATATCTGCTATCGCAACAATATTATGGCGTTTAAGGTAATCAGAAAGCGTTTCTTCGCAGCGGAAGTTACTGGTCAACAGTGGTAGATCACGAATCACCAGCCCTTGGGCCTGTACTTTTAGTGATTCTTTATCGGCTGAGTTAACACCGACATTACCAATATGGGGATAAGTAAGAGTGACAATTTGGCGGGAATAGGAAGGGTCTGTGAGAATTTCTTGATATCCGGTCATCGAGGTATTGAAAACCACTTCCCCAACTGCCGCCCCTTCCGCACCGATGGCACGACCGTGGAATTGGGTTCCGTCTTCCAGAACCAATATAGCTGACTTAATCAAAACACCCTCCAAAGAATAATTACTCGCAATTAGTGCATATTAATTCAGATCTGTTCCTCAAAATCAATGCCAAAGCTGCTTTTTAGGCAAAATTTTGGCAAATTGCGCGCATTCTAATGATGAGAGGGGGAGTTGTCTACAAAAAATGTTACTTTTCTTATTTTTTTACACATTTCACTGAGTGAATTAATAAAATAAGACTAAAAACAGCAACAAAACTAATTTAGAAAACAGTAATCAGCATAGAAAACTTGATTCTCAGATGAAAAGCTGAAAATAATCATAAAAAGGAGAAAAAAGCAGAAAATTAAGGTTGGAAATAAGACAAAAATAGAAAAAACAAACCAAAAAATAACAAAATTAAACAAAGAAATCTAAAATCGCATAATAAAATATTTAATTATGCGATATCAATAAGTTGAAAAAATTTTCTTTCAAAGTAAATCAAGATTTAGCACATCTTTCATATCAAAAAGACCGCTATTTTTACCCCTTAGCCATAAGGCAGCCTTTACAGCGCCATTTGCAAACGTCATCCGACTGGAAGCCTTATGAGTTATCTCTACTCTCTCCCCAATATCGGCAAATATAGCGGTATGCTCGCCCACAATATCCCCGGCACGGATAGTCGCAAAACCAATACTTTTCGGATTACGTTCACCGGTATAACCTTCACGGGCATAGACAGCACACGTTTTAAGATCCCGCCCCAAAGCATGAGCAATAGATTCTCCCATTGCTAAAGCTGTTCCTGATGGCGCATCCACTTTATGGCGGTGATGTGCTTCGATAATTTCGATATCGCTATACTCCCCCATCACTTTCGCTGCTTTTTCTAATAACTTAAGTACCAGATTCACACCCACGCTGAAATTCGCAGCAAAAACAATCGGGATATCAGCAGAAGCCTCTTTAATTGTCTGCTTACCAGCCTCATCAAAGCCAGTTGTACCAATCACTATCGCTTTACCGTTCTGGCGACAAATTTCAAGATGAGTCAACGTTCCTTCCGGACGGGTAAAATCGATAAGAACATCAAAATCATCAACGATATTTTTCAGGTCATCATAAACAGTCACACCTGTATGACCAATACCTGCTAACTCTCCAGCATCTGCGCCAATCAGAGAAGAACCGGAACGTTCCAAAGCTGCACCAAGAGATACCCCATCTAATTGATAAATAGCCTGAATCAACTGACGTCCCATACGCCCACCAGCGCCAACAATAGCAACACGAATATCTGTATCAGCCATAAGCCCTCACTATGAAGTTAGTCCTTTTCCTGATTAACACGATGATCAGTCAGATGAATGTTTTAGATAAAGATCATATACACTATTTTATTCTTACTTACCTTAGAAACTTAGACTATTTATCTAATTTCTTTGACTTCAACACGTAACTCTTTCGGTACTTCAAACACAATATTTTCTTCCCGACCATGTAATTCCCTGACGGAATCAGCCCCAAGATTTTTCAGGCGTTCAATAACTTGCTGAACTAAAATATCCGGTGCTGAAGCGCCAGCGGTTACACCAACCAAGGAGGTACCGGTAATCCACTCTTCTTTAATATCCTCAGCAGAATCTATCAGATAAGCAGGCTTACCAACTCGCTGAGCTAACTCAGCAAGACGATTAGAGTTAGATGAATTCTTCGAACCCACAACCAAGACAACATCAGCATCAGACGCCAAATCCCGCACTGCTTCCTGGCGGTTAGTCGTCGCATAGCAGATATCATCTTTACGAGGACCAACAATGTTTGGGAATCGCGCATTAAGTGCATCAATCACTTCTGAAGTATCATCAACGGATAACGTGGTTTGAGTCATAAAACACAAGTTGTCTTCATCTTTGACTTTCAAGTTCCATACATCTTCCGGAGATTCAACCAGATACATTCCACCTTCTGCATTGTTGTACTGACCCATCGTACCTTCAACTTCGGGATGTCCAGCATGACCAATCAGAATCGCTTCTTTACCCTTGCGGCTGGCTCTTGCTACCTCCATATGGACTTTCGTCACTAAAGGACAAGTCGCATCGAACAACATGGTCAAATTGCGAGAACGCGCTTCTGCACGAATAGCCTGTGAAACACCATGTGCCGAAAAAATCAGAATCGCATCATCCGGTACTTCTGAAATTTCTTCAATAAAGATAGCACCCCGCTTGCGCAGGTTATCTACAACATAACGGTTATGCACAACTTCATGACGAACATAGATTGGCGCACCATATAATTCCAGTGCGCGTTCTACAATACTGATAGCACGGTCAACACCGGCACAAAAACCGCGAGGGTTAGCCAGCAATATCTGCATGGTTTTCCTCCAATTGTGGATCAATTTCCAACACTTCAATTTCAAACGTGACGTTCTGATCAGCTAACGGGTGATTGAAATCAACAGTCACAGATTCTTCCGTTACGGCTTTGACTATACCCGGCATTTCACTGCCATTCATCGCCGTAAATAACATTATAGTGCCAATTTCAGGCATACCCGTTTCAGCAAAATCACGCGGAGTAAAATATTGGATCAGATCAGGGTTTGGTTTACCAAATACATTTTCACCAGCCAGAGTAAAACTATGTTTATCTCCCTCTGTTAGCCCAGTAAGCTGCTGTTCTAAAGGTGAGGAAAGGGTTCCATCACCTAAGCGGAATAATGCAGGTTTACCCTGAGTGTAAGTGGAGTCGGCAATGGAGCCATCTTGCAGTTTTAAAGTGAAGTGCAGTAAAACTGCACTATCCTCCTGCACCTGGTTTGACATATTACTTATCCCACTTTGATTGTCTTTTCATCCGGGCTTAAAAAGCTATCAATGATAACCAATCCAGCCCCGATGCATATCGCCATATCGGCAATATTAAAAGTTGGAAAGTGCCAATCACCGACATAAAAATCAATAAAATCGATGACAAAACCATGAACCAACCGGTCAAACAGATTACCCAATGCTCCACCAATAATCAGGGCATAAGCGATATTACTCAGTTTCTTCTTTGCACTGGCACGATACATCATCACCGTCAACACAACTGAAATGGCAACGGCAATGAATGCAAAGAACCAACGCTGCCAACCGGCTTTCTCTGCAAGGAAACTGAAAGCCGCCCCAAAATTCTGGGCATAAGTCAGATTAAAATAAGGTATCAATGGAACGGATTCATACAGATGAAAGTGTTGCAACACTAGCTGCTTACTACCCAGATCCAGAATCAATACCACAACAACTAACCAAAGCCAGCGAAGGCCGGTGGAGCAAATGGGTTTATTCATCAGGCAAACTTACGCTCTTCGCCGTTACCGGCAACATTAGTTACACAGCGGCCACAAAGTTCTGCGTGTTCCGCCACCAATCCCACATCTTTAGCGTAATGCCAGCAACGAGGGCATTTTTCGCCATCCGCTTTACGGAAAGCAATTTTCAGGCTACCGATTTCGCTTTGTTGCGCATCTTCACCAGCCTGCTCATAACCTGCAATAACAACCTGAGATGTTAGCAGAACGAAACGCAATTCATCTCCGAGGCTATTGAGTTTGTCCGCCAGTTCATTATCAGCGTACAGCGTCACCGCAGCCTCCAATGAACTACGGATATGTTTGTCTGCGCGTGCCTGCTCCAGCACTTTGTTAACTTCACCACGCACTGCCAGCAAATCAGCCCAGAAAGCATCATTCATTGCTTCGCCTGCGGCCAGACCAAACAAACCGTCATACCACTCTTCGGTAAATACATATTGAGCACGTTTGCCAGGCAACTCATTCCAAACTTCATCGGCAGTAAAGGAGAGGATAGGCGCCATCCAGCGAACCAACGCTTCCGCAATATGATACAGCGCAGTCTGACAACTGCGACGCGCCAGACTATCGCTCTTAGCGGTGTACTGACGATCTTTAATGATATCGAGATAGAACGACCCCATCTCCACGGAGCAAAATTGCATCATACGCTGAACAACCGTGTGAAAATCATATTCATCGTAGGATTTTGCAATGTCCGCCTGTGCCGCCTGAGCACGCCCCACAGCCCAACGATCCAGCACAGCCATCTCTTCTGGTTCAACCCTATGTTGTTCAGGATCAAAACCATTCAAGTTTGCCAGCAGGAAACGCGCCGTGTTACGGATACGGCGATATGCATCAGCAGAGCGTTTCAAGATCTCATCGGATACCGCAATTTCACCGGTGTAATCGGTAGAAGCAACCCATAGACGCAGAATATCCGCCCCTAATTTATTTATGACATCCTGCGGACTGATGGTGTTACCGATAGATTTAGACATCTTACGGCCCTGACCATCCACAGTGAAACCGTGTGTTAACACCTGACGGTAAGGCGCTTTACCTTTTATTGCCGTTGAGATCATCAGGGAAGACATAAACCAGCCACGGTGCTGATCTGAACCTTCAAGATAGATATCCGCAGCGTTACCTTGGAATTCAGGGCGAGCATCAACCACCGATGCGTGAGTTGATCCCGAATCGAACCATACATCCAACGTATCAAAAATTTTGACATAGTTAGCCGCGTCATCACCTAGCAATTCGGCTGGTTCCAGATCCCACCACGCCTGAATACCGTCAACTTCAACACGTTTTGCCACTTCTTCCATCAATTCAATAGTACGTGGATGAAGCTCTTCTGTCTCTTTATGGACAAAAAGAGACATCGGCGTGCCCCAAGTACGTTGACGTGAAATACACCAATCAGGGCGGTTTTCAACCATTGCCTCAATACGAGCCTGACCCCAACCCGGAATCCACTGAACGCCTTTGATCTCTTGCAACGATTGTTTACGCAGACCATTTTGATCCATGCTGACAAACCACTGCGGCGTGGCACGGAAAATAATAGGCGTCTTATGGCGCCAGCAACAAGGATAACTGTGCTGTAATTTTTCCAAATGCAACAAGGCATTGTTTTCACTCAGGATATTCAGCACAACATCATTCGCCTTAAAGACAAACATGCCATCCAGTGAAGGATAAGTGCCGGGCAGGTAGCAACCATTAGGACCAACCGGATTTGCAACTTCCAAGCCATATTTCTGACCAAGAACAAAGTCGTCCGGGCCGTGACCTGGCGCCGTATGCACAGCACCGGTACCTGCATCCAGAGTCACATGATCACCTAGCACAACCGGTGACTCAAAATCCATAAACGGATGTTTGAAGCGCAGCAGCTCCAGAGCGGACCCCGCACAATGCCCTAGCACTGCCCACGAAGTTATACCCGCACGCTGCATCACACTTTCTACCAAATCAGCAGCCAGAATCAGACATTCGCCCTCAATCTGCACTAATTGATAGCTAAATTCAGCATGCAAAGCGATCGCCCGGTTAGCTGGCAACGTCCACGGCGTGGTTGTCCAGATAATCAAAGAGACCGGTTGATCTGGTGCCTGCACACCAAATTTCTCACAAACGGCTGCTGCATCAACCGCATTAAAACGCACGTCAATCGATGGAGAAGTTCTATCGTAATACTCAACTTCCGCTTCGGCCAGTGATGAACCACAATCAGCACACCAGTGAACAGGTTTGGCGCCTTTCAACAAATGACCATTAGCGATAATACGGCTCAGTGCACGAATAATGTTGGCCTCGGTCTTAAAGTCCATCGTCAGATAGGGACGTTCCCAGTCACCTAATACACCCAGACGAATAAAGTCTTTCTTCTGACCTTCAATCTGCTCTTTGGCATATTTACGGCACTCGGCACGAAATTCAGCGGCGGAAAATTTTTCCCCGGGCTTACCAATAATCTGCTCAACCTTAAGCTCAATAGGTAAACCGTGGCAATCCCAACCAGGAATATATGGCGAGTCATATCCCGCCATCCCTTTGGATTTAATAATAATATCTTTGAGAATCTTATTGACTGAGTGACCAATATGAATACTGCCATTCGCGTAAGGAGGGCCGTCATGCAGAATAAATGTTTTTTTACCGGCTTTTGCTTTACGAATTACCTGATACAACTCATCTTTGTACCAACGTTTTAACATATCTGGTTCGCGCTTTGCTAAATCTCCACGCATTGGAAACCCTGTTTCTGGCAGATTCAGGGTGTTTTTATAGTCACTCATTCGATTCTCAATTCCAATTTTCCGCTAGATACATGACACAAGTCGCTGTTTAAAAAATTCCTTCGCAGCGACCAAATCATTAGCAATTTGCTGCTTGAGTGCATCAAGGGAAGCAAACCGCTGCTCATTACGCAATTTTTTGCGTAACACCACATCAATATAACGCCCATAGAGATCCATTTGGGTATCAATTAGATGTACTTCAAGTTGTTGACCCTGACCAGAAACTGTTGGACGTGTACCAATATTGGCAACACCCGGCAAGGGCTGGTCTCCTAAACCATAGACTTCAACAACATAAACACCTTGTACAGGAGCCACTAATCGTTTTAACGGCAAATTCGCTGTTGGAAAACCAATAGTGCTCCCTAGTCGTTTACCGTGAACAACCCGGCCACAAATGCTATATGGATGCCCTAATAATGTTTCGGCTAATACCAAATCATCATTTTGCAATGCTTGACGAATAGCTGTGCTGCTGATCCGCAAACCATTATCACAAAAACTTTCACTGTTGGTCACATCAAAGCCGTATGTTTCACCGGCTCGCTGCAAAAAGGCAAAATCACCACTGCGAGCTTGACCAAAACGAAAATCATCTCCTACAGCGAGAAACTTAACACCCAATTTTTCCACCAGCAACCGTGAAACAAAAGCTTCTGGCGTATTTGCCGCAAAATTTCTGTCAAATTTCACGCATAATAAATAATCCACTCCACATTGAGCGAGATATTTGGCTTTATCCCTCAATCTCGTCAGACGCGCAGGAGCATTGCCCTTAGCAAAAAACTCCAAGGGTTGTGGCTCAAAAATCATGACCATTACTGGTAATCCCAGACGCTGCCCTTCGTGTTTTAAGTGTTTCAGTAGTGCCTGATGACCTCTGTGGACGCCATCAAAATTACCAATCGTCAACACGCAACCGCGGTGACATGTCCGGATATTACGTATACCGCGAATTAGCTCCATAGCTGGCTCAATACCCTGGAAATTGCCAAATTATACCTTGTACAAAGCTCAAGGTTAACCCACCATCATAAGATGATTTAAATCAATAGCCCTGATTCATACAACAAAAACGAGCAGGAATCCCGAAAAATATTCATTTTATTTCTATCTGGACTATTCAATGAGATTTTTATTGTGAAAGACTGTATTCCCGCTAAGTAAGCTGATAAAATCCTGCGCCATCACAACGAAACAAGTTGCCGCGGTACAACGGCGCTTATTTGCACAAATCCATTGACAAAAGAAGGTTGAACAGGCATATTCCTCGGCCTTTGAATTGTCCTCGATAGAATATATTTGGGAGTTGGACCTTGGCTAATATCAAATCAGCTAAGAAACGCGCCATACAGTCTGAAAAACGTCGTCAGCACAACGCTAGCCGTCGTTCTATGGTGCGTACCTTCATCAAGAAGGTATATGCTGCTATCGCTACTGGCGATAAAGAAGCTGCACAGAAAGCATTTAATGACATGCAACCTATTGTCGATCGTCACGCCTGTAAAGGTCTGATCCACAAAAACAAAGCAGCACGTCATAAATCTAATCTGACGGCTCAAATCAACGCAATGCAATAATTTGCGTTTGGATTACTGAAAAACCGGCCTGCGCCGGTTTTTTTGTGTTTGCAGTTATTATCAATTATTTTTTAAGCGCGCTTCTTAGGTGGCACATTAAACAACGCAGAAAAATCTTTATTACATACCCTTTGAACAGCCGGGTGTTGAATCATTCGTTCAGCAAAAATCACATAATATTCTTCCTGCACCGCATCCAACCGACCAATTTCAGCAATATCATTATCTGCAAAAATATCATTGGTATACAAAGATGGCGCTACAAAAATCGCATTATGATACATACCAAACGCTTTCATTAACGCGGCATCATCAAATTCACCCAATACTTCAACCTGAAGATTTTTATTACGTATCCAAGTCAACAACTTACGCCCCAACATAGAACGGCGTCCTGGAACCAATAAGCGACGTTCCTCCAAACATTCCGGGAAAGGTTTTTCCGGGATAGGTTGTCGGCAGAAAAAACTTACATTACATTCACCCAGTTTTACTGAAAATAGCCCTTCCTGCTGGGAAGAATCCACCGGACAATCAGACAATATCATATCGAGTTTGTGCTGGCTGAGTTGTTCCAGCAACAATTCATGAGTTGATTCAAAACAACGTAGATGGATCTGTTCATGCTCCACAACCGCCGTTTCCAATACCTGACTAACCAGACGTTTGGACAGTGCATCAGCAACACCAACATCAAATAAAAGGTTAGATTCACGGCTGTAGTTAACGATATCCAACATCTCCTGGCTCAGCATAAACATCTTATCCGCATAGCGGAAGATAAGCTGTCCTAGTTCTGACGGCACCAGACCCCGACCTTGACGTTTGAACAGCTTGCCTCCCAGACGCTCCTCCAGCGCCTTTATCTGTCCGGTGATCGTCTGAGGTGTTAGATAAAGCGCCTCTGCCGCCCCAACCACAGAGCCTTCTTTGCAAACATGCCAGAAATAATAGAGATGATTAAAATTCAGATGTGACACCCGCATATATTTTTCCTTGTGTATCGCTTTCGTCTAACAGACTACCTAGCCATACATCTCTAATTTACCGTTTTACGGCGATTTCCTGTTTTTCACTACATAAAGTATCCGCGATACCATTTTATTATTGTACTGCGAGTACAAAAATGAGAGTCAGTTCGGAAATTCTTTCTGAAACTACCGGCTAAATTAATGAATTTACCACGGCTCTGCCATCACTTTTTCTTTGGTAAGACCATTCGTAACAAGCCATAACCCATAAACGCAGCGATGGTTGAACCCATCAGAATGCCAAGACGAGAATAGATACTGAAAGATTCATCTCCCCCTTCAAAGGCCAATCCTGAAATAAAGATAGACATAGTAAAACCGATTCCACAAAGAACGGAAACCGCAAATATCTGTTTAAGATTAATCTGCTGTGGCAATTTAGCAAATCCGATCTTAATGGAAATATAGCTAAACAGAAAAATTCCCAATGGTTTACCAAGAAACAGAGCGGCAGCAATACCTAGCGGTAATCTATCGGTCAAACTATTTAACGTCACGCCATTCAGGACGATACCTGCATTGGCAAAGGCAAATAATGGCAAAATAAGATACGCCACCCAAGGATGCAAACCGTGCTCAAGTGATTCAGATGGTGAATGACCATTCCGGCTATGCAGAGGGATCAGAAAACCAACTATAACCCCTGCCAGTGTTGCATGAATACCCGATTTCAGGATGCAAACCCAAAGAATAGCGCCAATAACCATATAAGCCGATATTTTTTCGACACCACGCCAATTCATCCAAACCAGCAAAGCCGTCATTGCTACTGATAATCCAAGCGCCACAAGGGAAACTGTTTTGGTATAAAACAGAGCGATAATCACGATAACGCCCAGATCATCAATAATCGCTAGCGCCAACAAGAAAACCTTGAGTTCTGTTGGTACTCGTTTAGACAATAGCGCCATCACACCCAAAGCAAAAGCAATATCGGTTGCCGCAGGAATAGCCCACCCCTGACGGGTAAATTCATCATTGCCATTAAATAGCAGATATATTAATGCCGGAGCGACCATACCACCTATCGCCGCTATCACCGGAAATACTGCCTTATCACTCCCTGCCAAAGAACCTTCCAGAAGTTCCCGTTTGACTTCCAGACCAACAATCAAAAAGAAGACCGCCATTAAGCCATCATTAATCCACAACAATAAAGGCTTATTGATCTCCAGTGCAGCGAATTGCATTACCACTGGAAGATTAAGAAATTGCTGATAAATACCCTGTAATGGTGAATTTGCCATCATCAGCGCAATAATGGCAGCGATGATAAGAAGGAGCCCTCCAGCCGCTTCTAATTTCAGGAATTGACGAATAATTGCTGTCACGATGATTAACCTCTGAAATTGATCGGACTTAAATGGTACTCTAGCGATGGTTTCGAAAAAAATCGATTTTATAACCAGAATAATTCGCTATAACCGATCTATTGATGATCTACATCTCAATAAAATAGATTATCAATCAGAGGAAATCGTTAAATGGAGAGGCCCTATTTATCTTACATTAGCACCAATTTCCCGCATCTTAGCCAAAATGCGGTTTAAATCATCTTCTGATAGTGTTAACTGTGTTGCTATATAGAATAGAATATGCGGAGAAACAACGCGTGGCATTTTCCCACCCGTGTATTTTCTCCATTGGTTGTTCCCGGAAACTCCCGCTAAATCGGCCATTTGTTCTCCTGTGAAACCTAATTCTTGTTTGAGCTTAATGAGATCTTCTGTAGTAGGAGGAGAATAATTGCCGATCAGTCGCATAAGTATTCCAGAACAAAGCCCCTTAACGGGACCAATTAATTAAATGAATTTGAGCAATAGAGTTGTGATGGTAGCTACCGCACCAATAAGACCAGAAGCGACAACAATCGGATACCATGTAGCCTCACAATTTATCTTTGTCGTTTCTGCCATTAATTTTGCTATTTCAGCGTGGATTTTTTCGAGTTCAGAAGTAGTCATTTCAGTAATACTTATCGTTCTTCCTTTTTAGGGATGCCAGGCTGCGGCCATTCCACTACCTTACATTATTACACGATAAAAAGTAGCCCTTTTGAAGCTAAATTGTCAATGTCAATCGATTAATTTTTCATCTAAAAACATTAGTGTTCAATATGATTTCATATTATGCAATATATATTTCTTTCAGAATTTATATAACCAGATAATTTCTAAACGTTCGACAGATAAGATAAAATAAGACAATAATAACGAGAAAACAGCACAAATAATTAATTTAAACTCTGAGAGGAGAAATCATATTAAGAGGATATCTTCCAAGTTTAACGAGCAATTAATAAGAGGAAAATCATGAAAAAACAATTTCCAAATAACTTCCTTTGGGGAGGCACGCTGGCTACAAATCAGGTTGAAGGAGACTATCAATATAGATGGGAAAGGGTTATCAACCTCAGATATGCAACCCCACAGAGTCATTGGTCACAGCATAGAACGCAATTTAAATGATGCCTATAATTTACTCACACAAATTACTTCAGTTTATAATTCTCAACTCAAACAAAAAGTCCTCATTTAAACGAGGACTTTTTACCAGTAATTCGAGCGTTATTTAGCAATCCAGCCCTATATATGTGGAGATATAGACTGTTACTTGGTCAAATCATCAAAGAACTTCTTTACACCATCAAAGAAACTTTTAGAACGTGGGCTATTCGTTTCTTCGCCAGTACCACCGAAAGATTCACCCAATTCGCACAGTAATTCTTTCTGTCTTTCATTCAATTTAACTGGCGTTTCTACCACTACCCGGCACAGTAAATCACCCTGAACACCACCACGGACAGATTTAACACCTTTGCCTTTCATGCGGAACATTTTACCTGTCTGAGTTTCAGCAGGTATTTTCAGTTTCACACGGCCATCGAGGGTTGGAACTTCAATTTCTCCGCCCAGTGCCGCCATTGCAAAGTTAACCGGCACCTCACAATAGAGATTACTTTCTTGACGCTCAAAAATATGGTGCGATTTCACCTGTACCTGAACATACAGATCACCTGCCGGTGCGCCTTTTGCTCCTGCTTCACCCTCACCACTCAAACGAACGCGGTCGCCGGTATCAACACCCGCCGGGATCTTAACAGATAGGGTTTTGTATCTTTCAACTCGCCCATGACCATGACATTTATGGCAAGAATCCTTAATGATCTGACCACGGCCATGACAGTGTGGACAAGGTTGCTGAACGGTGAAAAACCCCTGACGCATGTGAACCTGACCAGCACCTTTACAGGTTGAGCAGGTTACAGGACTAGTTCCTGCTTTAGCACCGCTGCCATGACAGGTATCACAGGTTTCCAATGTCGGGATGCGGATCTCTTTGGTCACACCACGAACCGCTTCTTCCAGCGTCAACTCCATGCTGTAACGCAAATCAGCACCGCGACTTGGACGCTGCTGACGACGACCACCGCCGAAGATATCACCGAAAACATCACCAAAGATATCACTAAAATCAGCGCCGCCACCGCCACCCATACCGCCTTGTTCAAAAGCAGCATGACCATATTGGTCATAAGCAGCTCGTTTCTGAGCATCCGTCAGAATCTCATAAGCTTCTTTAACTTCTTTGAATTTGCTTTCCGCATCTTTATCGCCCTGATTACGATCAGGGTGATATTTCATTGCCAGCCGCTTATAGGCTTTTTTAATCTCTTTTTCGTCCGCTGTTTTGGAAACACCCAAAACTTCGTAACAGTCTCTCTTTGCCATCTCTTATTTTACCCTTAACATACGCGCACGGGCGCAGAGTTCCCTCAACGCCCGTGCCGGTTAATCAGCAACAATTGTCATAACTATCGCCGCGCCCGCTAAGGGCAATTATTTTTTATCTTTAACTTCTTCGAATTCAGCGTCTACAACGTCGTCATCTTTCTTCGCACTGTCGCCAGCGTCTGCGGTCGCACCAGCTTGAGCCTGCTGCTGGGCAATTTCCAACAACTTAGCGGAAGCCTGAACCAAAGCCTGAATTTTCGCTTCGATATCCGCTTTGTCTTCGCCTTTAGCAACTTTTTCCAACTCAGCCACAGCGCCTTCAATCGCGGTTTTATCTTCTGCCGACAGTTTGTCACCGGCTTCTTCTACTTGCTTACGCGTACCGTGAACCAGTTGATCTGCCTGGTTACGGACCTGTACCAACTCTTCAAACTTACGATCAGACTCTGCGTTCGCTTCCGCATCACGAACCATCCGTTGAATTTCTTCTTCATTCAAACCGGAAGAAGCCTTGATAGTGATCTGCTGTTCGCGGCCACTATTTTTGTCTTTAGCAGACACATGCAGAATACCATCAGCATCGATATCAAAAGTCACTTCAATCTGAGGCATACCACGAGGCGCTGCCTGAATACCATCCAAATTGAACTGGCCCAGAGATTTGTTATCACCGGCACGTTTACGCTCACCCTGCAATACATGGATAGTTACCGCAGACTGATTGTCCTCTGCCGTAGAAAACACCTGGCTGTGTTTGGTTGGGATCGTGGTGTTTTTCACAATGAGGGAAGTCATTACGCCACCCATTGTTTCGATACCTAGAGACAATGGTGTAACATCCAGCAACAATACATCTTTCACATCACCAGCCAAAACACCGCCCTGTACCGCAGCACCCATTGCTACCGCTTCGTCAGGGTTCACATCTTTACGTGGTTCTTTATGGAAGAAGTCAGCAACGACTTTCTGTACCATTGGCATACGGGTCTGACCACCCACCAGAATGACATCGTTCACATCAGAAACTGACAGGCCAGCATCTTGCAATGCAACTCGTACAGGCTCCATAGAGCGTTTAACCAGATCTTCTACCAGTGATTCCAGTTTCGCACGGGTTACTTTAATGTTCATGTGCTTAGGACCGGTTGCATCTGCGGTGATATATGGCAGGTTAACATCGGTCTGCTGTGCAGAAGAGAGTTCAATTTTTGCTTTCTCTGCTGCTTCTTTCAGACGTTGCATTGCCAGTGGGTCATTACGCAGATCAATGCCCTGATCCTTCTTAAATTCGTCAACCAGATAGTTGATCATACGGCTGTCGAAGTCTTCGCCGCCCAAGTGAGTATCACCATTGGTCGCCAGCACTTCATAGGTTTTTTCGCCGTCAACTTCATCGATTTCGATAATAGAGATATCGAAAGTACCACCACCGAGGTCATAAACCGCAATAGTACGGTTACCCACTTCTCTATCCAAGCCATAAGCCAGCGCAGCAGCAGTTGGTTCGTTGATAATACGTTTTACTTCCAGACCTGCGATACGGCCCGCATCTTTGGTTGCCTGACGCTGAGCATCGTTAAAATATGCAGGTACAGTGATTACCGCTTCAGTAACTGGCTCACCCAGATAATCTTCCGCTGTTTTCTTCATTTTCTTCAAAACTTCAGCAGAAACCTGAGGAGGAGCCATTTTCTGGTCTTTCACTTCCAGCCATGCGTCGCCATTATCTGCCGCAATAATTTTGTATGGCATGATAGCTACGTCGCGTTGCGCTTCTTCATCTTGGAAACGACGTCCAATCAGACGCTTAATAGCAAACAACGTATTTTGCGGGTTAGTAACAGCCTGACGTTTAGCCGGTTGACCAACCAGAGTTTCACCATCCTGGGTATAAGCAATGATGGAAGGGGTTGTGCGATCACCTTCGCTGTTTTCCAGCACACGAGCTGTCGTGCCATCCATAATAGCTACACAAGAGTTGGTAGTTCCCAGGTCGATACCAATAATTTTACCCATCTAAACGCCTCCAAAGAAATTCGTAATCAGTCAAGTTGCTAATCAATATGAGGATAACTTTCTGCTTTTCAATGGCACCCATTTTTATGCCTCTATGCGATTCCTCACCTTTGCTTATATATACCGGCTGTATAGGACAGCGATTAGCAACTGCGGTTGATTATAAGATGGGGTCGTTAAAACTATCATCAAGGGGGGATGTGAAAAAAAAAACCTTTTTATTATTTCAAAGGTCATTGTTTCCTTGCTGACAGATCATTATGATTCGCCACCTTTGCTATTTATGACTTTTATGATTTTCTTTCAGAGGACTTATGAGCGCGAATCAATTGGCTAATCCCGGCCCCTTAGGTTTGATGGGCTTCGGCATGACAACCATTCTTCTGAATCTGCATAACGCAGGTTTCTTTCCACTGGCATCCGTTATCCTGAGTATGGGCATTTTCTACGGCGGCCTGGCCCAAGTACTGGCAGGGCTTTTTGAATATAAGAAAGGCAATACCTTTGCTGCAACTGCTTTCACCTCTTATGGGTTATTTTGGCTCAGTCTGGTCGGGTTGCTGTTTCTACCTAAAATGGGACTGGCAGAAGCCACCAGCAGCCAATATTTAGCAGTATATCTTGGCCTGTGGGGTGTGTTTACTCTGTTTATGTTCTTTGGCACCTTCAAGGCTAACCGCATGCTACAGTTTATCTTTGGCGGCCTGACTCTGTTGTTCGCTCTGTTAGCGATTGGCAACTTTACCGGAAATACCACTCTTCTGACGATTGCCGGTTATGAAGGGATAATTTGTGGCGCCAGCGCAATTTATCTGGCAATGGCGGAAGTGCTGAACGAACAATATGGACGCACTATTCTGCCTATTGGCGAGATAAAACCGTAATAAACTGCGGGTTGGAAGAAGGCAAATTTTTTCGTCCTCTTCCAGTCCGTTATGAACGTAGAGAAAGAGCCGATGATATTTACCCCGACGCTAATCAGACGAATGTCCGTTGAATGTGTATCAATTTAGCCACAATTATATTGAACCAATATTGTGAATCTCGAATTGATAGCAATTACGGTGCTTATAGCGTTGGTTAGGACGAAGTATGCAGCTCTCTTGCTCCCATTCAGGATGATTGGGAGAATCCGGTAAAAATTGTGGCTCAAATGCCATGCCCGCATAGTTCTCATATCGCCCACCATCACGGTTAAACACTCCACCTAACCAATTGCCTGTGTAAAACTGCACAGCCGGTTTTGTGGTGAAGATTTTCATTGTAATTGCTTCATCGGGGGAAGTAATTGAAATTGCATAATCCGAATTCAAACGAGCGGCTTGCAACCAAAATGAATGATCATACCCATTCACAATCTGTTGCTGTTTATCCAGCATAAAGTGACTGTTAATTACTTTAGGTTTTCGAAAATCAAAACCCGTATTATTAACCGAAGCCAGTTGGCCCAACGGAATACCATTTTCATCGATCGGTAAATAGTCATCGCTTTTCACCTCTAAGCGATGCGATAAACATGTTTTTCCAGAATCAGCCCCCAACAAATTAAAATAAGCGTGATTAGTCAAATTAATGGGCGTCGCAGCATTTGTATGGGCTAAATAATCCACGATTATCTGATTATCATTGGTTAATACGTAACGAACGGTCACAGCGACATTACCAGGAAAACCCTGATCACCATCTGGTGACTGTAATGTAAAACTCACTGAATAGGCATCTCTTGCAGTGATTGTCCAACGCCGCTTATCAAAACCCTCAATCCCACCATGCAAACAATTTCCCGCCTGATTGACATGTAATTGATAAGTTTTACCATCAAGATTAAAACACCCATTTGCAATACGGTTAGCATATCGCCCCACGGTAGCACCTAAATAGCTGGTCTGTTTATAAAAGTCTTGTAAAGTGGCAACACCTAGTAAAACTTCTCTTTTCTCCCTATTTAAAGGTACACGGCAACTCAGCCAAGATGCGCCAATATCCATCAACACAACGGAAAAACCCGAAACATTGGAAAGACAGACAAGATTTGCTTTTTTTCCATCCAAAGCAATATGTTGTGTCATTGAAGCATTCAATAATTCAAAGTAAGCATCTGCCATTTTATTACCTACCGTGTTTCAACCAAACTTGCACCATCCGAAGCCCGGCACACATAAATGGTCTCTTTCAAACCTGTCGATGCAAAATAGTGTTGCTCTACCGTGCTTTTAACCACATCAACCAAAGTTTGGGGGACTACAGCCACCACACAGCCACCAAACCCACCACCGGTCATCCTCACTCCACCCTGTTTACCAATGGCTTGCGTCACAATATCAACCAAAAGATCGATTTCAGGTACGGTAATTTCAAAATCATCACGCATTGACTGATGTGATTGCGCCATAAGTTCCGCGATTAATGGCATATCTCCCTCTGTCAACGCTTTTGCTGCCAGAAGTGTACGTTCATTTTCTGTAATTACATGGCGAGCACGTTTAGCCACTATGCTATCAAACTCAACACTCCGTTTTGCAAATTCATCTAATGTCACATCCCGCAAAGCTTTAACGCCAAATAATACCGCTGCTTGTTCGCATTGAGCCCGGCGGATATTATATTCACTGCCAACCAATTCCCGTTTCTTATTTGAATTAATAATCATAACTGTAATATCTTTCGGCATAGATACGGTTTGCGTGGTTAAATCGCGGCAATCAATTAATAACGCATGTTCCTTCTTACCTTGCGCGGAAATTAATTGATCCATAATGCCACAATGGCAACCGACAAATTCATTTTCAGCTTGCTGCCCATTTAATGCTATTTCCGTTTGGCTAATAGCTAAATGGTAAAGTGTTTTTATCGTTTCACCAATCACTGTTTCCAGTGCAGCCGATGAACTTAACCCCGCCCCTTGTGGCACATTACCCGTTACCACAATATCTGCCCCGTTAAATATATATCCACGACTAAGCAAGCATTTTACAACACCGCGAATATAATTGGCCCACATTTTATTTTCGTCAAATTTAATAGGCTGGCTAATATCAAACTCATCTAATTGATTGCCGTAATCAACCGAAACAACACGAATAATATTATCTTCCCGCTTTGCCGCCGCAACCACAATTTGGTAATTAATAGCACATGGCAATACAAAGCCATCATTATAATCAGTGTGCTCTCCAATCAAATTAACCCGACCTGGTGCTTGAATAATATGTGTTGGCATATAATGAAATACCAAATCAAAAACATCTTTAACACAATTAATTAAAGTTTCCATCATTTCATTCTCAAATAAGATATTAACTGAACGATACTTCTCATGAAATATCCTGCCAGATAATTAACATTATTGCGCTTTATAATGTACATCACTCACCGCACGTAAAAATTTAGCCGCCTGTTCTGCGGTTAAATCACGTTGTATTTCAGCAAACATTTCATAGCCCACCATAAATTTTTGCACAGTAGCCGATCGCAATAATGGCGGATAGAAAAGTGCATGCAGTTGCCAATGTTCAATATCGGTGCCTTGGTCAAAAAACGGTGCAAAATGCCAACCCATTGAATAAGGAAAAGAGCTATGAAATAAGTTGTCATAACGACTGGTAAGCTTTTTAAGCGCAACAGCCAAATCATCGCGTTGTTCATCCGTTAATTCATTCATACGACGAACATGAACTTTAGGTAACAACATGGTTTCATAGGGCCATGCTGCCCAATAAGGCACAACCGCCAACCAATGGATTGTATCGACCACCACTCGTTCACCATCAACTAATTCAGCCTGAACATAATCCATCAATAAATTGGAACCCTGTTCCTGGTAATAAGCACGCAGTTGTTTATCTTTACGCTCAATTTCGTTTGGCAGAAAACTATTCGCCCAGATTTGCCCGTGAGGATGAGGCTGAGAACAGCCCATTGCTTCACCCTTATTTTCAAAAACCTGAACCCAAAGATATTCTTTACCCAACGTTTCAATGTGTTCATTCCAGGTATCAATTACCTGACGAATGTGCTTAACCGACAATTCAGGCAATGTCTTATTGTGATCAGGAGAAAAACAGATTACACGACTTAATCCTCGTACTCCTTGTATTTTAAACAATGGGTGAGACGATTGAGGCACATCAAGTGAATCTGGTATTAAAGCCGAAAAATCATTATTAAAAACAAAAGTTCCTTGATAATCAGGATTTTTATCACCGGAAATACGCGTGTTTAATGGGCAAAGAAAACATTGCTCATCATAACTTGGAATATCGTCTATCAATGATTTCTCATCCTGCCCATGCCACGGCCGCTTTACCCGATGGGGAGAGACCAAAACCCATTGCCCGGTTAGCGGATTATAACGACGGTGGGGATGTTCAGCAGGATTGAATACAATCTTGGACATAACAGTCTCTACCTCATTTATATTTTCCAATACCGATTGTGAAAATCTTTATTCACACTCAGGCTGGACACAGTTTAACAACGAGCATTAATACTAATCTGAGATACCAATCACGTAAATGTAAACAATTACACAAGAAGCTTAGATATAAACCTAAAAGACAGATTAAGGTGTTCAACTTCGACATATTCTGCAAACATGAGTTAAAGTCACAGTAAATTTACTTAATCTATTAATTAAAACAAATTATTAAGAATTAAGATAAATTACAAATACGATATTCAATAACAATTTTGTGATTCTGATTACATCCCCATCAAATAGTAACGTTTACAATTTAGTATCAAATAGACTAACCAGGAAAAGAAACATGTCCACTATAGAACACGGTTTAAGCTTGGTAGATATATTGGTATTTATGTTCTATGTCGCCATTATCATCAGTGTGGGGCTCTGGGTATCCAGGGATAAAAAAGGCTCGGACAAAAGCACTGAAGATTACTTCCTGGCAGGTAAATCCTTGCCCTGGTGGACAATAGGCGCCTCACTGATCGCGGCAAATATTTCTGCCGAGCAATTTATTGGTATGTCCGGCTCCGGTTATTCCATTGGTTTAGCAATCGCTTCTTATGAATGGATGGCGGCAATTACATTAATCATCGTAGGTAAATATTTCTTACCTATCTTCATTGAGAAAGGCATTTATACTATCCCAGAATTTGTGGAACAACGGTTTAATAAAAATTTAAAAGCCATTCTGGCAGTGTTCTGGATCTCACTCTATATTTTCGTCAACCTGACCTCTGTGCTTTATTTGGGTGGCTTAGCACTGGAAACCATTCTGAATATTCCATTGATCTATTCCATTATTGGGCTTGCAATATTTTCCTTGGTTTATTCTATTTACGGCGGCCTCTCGGCTATCGTTTGGACCGATGTTATTCAAGTCTTTTTCCTGATATTAGGGGGATTGCTCACAACACTTATTGCCGTCAGCTATATTGGCGGCAGTGAAGGCATAATGGCGGGATTTGCCAAAATGGTTGATGCAGCACCAAGACACTTTGAAATGATTTTGGATAAAAGTAATCCTCAATTCATAAACTTGCCTGGTATTGCTGTACTGATTGGCGGTTTATGGGTTGCTAACCTCTATTATTGGGGCTTCAACCAATACATTATTCAACGTACCCTTGCTGCCAAGTCAGTGCAGGAAGCACAGAAAGGAATTGTTTTTGCCGCTTTTCTGAAACTTATTCTGCCTTTCCTGGTTGTTGTGCCGGGCATTGCCGCTTATGTGATCACAACCTCCCCTGAATTAATGGCAGGTTTAGGCGACCTTGCGCTAAATAACGTGCCTGATGCAACGCATGCAGACAAAGCTTATCCGTGGTTAACCCAATTTCTACCTGTCGGTTTCAAAGGTATCGTATTTGCCGCATTAGCAGCCGCTATCGTCTCATCATTAGCGTCAATGCTAAATTCGACCGCCACCATTTTCACTATGGACATTTATAGGGAATATATTGCACCTGATTCAAGCGACCACAAACTGGTTAATGTTGGTCGTATTTCTGCCACTATTGCCCTGATTATCGCCTGTTTTGTTGCTCCAATGCTTGGCGGTATTAACCAAGCATTCCAATATATTCAAGAATATACTGGTCTTGTCAGCCCCGGTATTTTAGCCGTGTTCTTACTTGGGTTATTCTGGAAAAAGACGTCCAGTAAAGGGGCGATAATTGGTGTGGTTTTATCGATCCCCTTTGCCTTATTTCTGAAATTTATGCCGTTTGCAATGCCATTTATGGATCAAATGCTCTACACATTACTCTTTACACTGGTCGTTATTGCATTCACGAGTTTAAGTACATCGGCTAATGACGACGATCCTAAAGGCATTGTATTGGTTTCATCTATGTTTGCGACGGACCGCAGTTTTAATATTGCATCTTATGCCATTATGATCATTCTGGCTGTATTGTACGTTGTTTTCTGGTAGTCAATCTCCCACCAATTGAGACTACCGCAAAAAAGTGAAGTGAGCCCCTTAAATCCAACTTCTAGTGTTCACTTCAATTTTTTAAGCGGCATAGAAACAAGCCTCTCATCTGCGAGGATTGACACGTTACTAACAGTTAATTTACATAGATATGATAGATAGATAAAAAATCTCTAATTCGCCCCTGTATCAAGCAGCTAATACAGGGGGATACTATGTATTTATATTGTATTATCGATATCAATATCTTGCTCAATTATTCCAACTTCAACTTTTGGTCCTAAACGTTGTTTCATTGAGTTATAAATACCAGAATCTTTATCGTGACTTTTAAAAGTTAAGACAAATGATACCTCTTGTTCTGATAGTTCATGGTGTGATGACATATCAAACTGATATAAATCACGGGTAAAAATTCGAGCATAGAGTCTTAACTTCGAATTATCAACGTGATACTCCTGAAAAAGATTTGCCATGATGTCTTATCGGGCTCCATTTAGCTAACTCTTGGCGAGACTGAAGTTCTTTTTCTTTAGATTCCTTCATAGTACCAAGAAGATTTTTTACTTTACCGTCGTTACTAATGCTCTGCAAAGAGCACTGTAGCCTAGTAGCAAAATAATTTTCGCCGCCCAGTTCAGAAACCAAGGGTTTTAATATTGCTGTTAATATTATTTCTCCTTTAATTTTTCCATCTTTCAACATTTCAGTAGGTAGAAAAATATCATTCCAATAATATGCAAATCCTGCACGAATTTTACTATTCCAAGCGAGAGTAACTGTCCCTTCATCACAATACCAAGGAAGGTTATTACCTTCTTTCCAAGGTGATCCCCAACCTAGACGCAAATCATGTACACACCTCTCAGCTTTATTTATTAACAATGGTCTAACTAAATCAGGAGTAGGTTCTTTTAGATTTTTAAACGCATGGGCTGCTATTGATGAAATAAGAGGTGTACTGTAACTAGTTCCAGTATCTATTACCCCACCAATCATTCGTAACGTTGAAAACCAAGATAGTTCTGGCTTTTTCATTCCTGCTGGAGCAGGCCCTCGCAAGCTCATCGAGCAAGGTGTAGTTGCCATACCATTTTCATCCGCACATCGTCCCGCTATAGTTAAAGCAGATTCACAATCGGCAGGGGGACACAATCTTATACTATTTGATCTACTTACATTACCAATTGAAATAATTGGTAATATGTCAAACTCACGGGCAATTCTATTAACTTCATGCCCTAAATAACTAATTTCCTCATTCGAATAATATGGCTCACTCTCATTAAATGAAAGATTCCATATCTGAGATACCCCATTTGTCTCATTGGCAACATCTCTAAGATAGTTAATAAATTGTTCGGTTGTTGGTTGGATAGCGACTCCTTTTTTATTAATTGCTTGAACGCTAATAAACTTGCACTCCAACTCAGGTAAAGCGAGATTATTATTCCACGCAGATCCTTGGCAAATTACTGAAGTAACCTTATTACCATGCTTTAAATCTGCATCATGCTGATCTACTAATGGAGTAATACTCATTACATTAAAAGGTAAATAAGAAACAGCAGAGCAACCACCATCAACAATTACTACTGTTGGGATATTTTTCAAGTTAGATAAATTAGGTATTGGTTCTTTACCGCTACCTGGTGGCACTGATTTCACTGAAACATGATACACCGGCTCAATTCTATAAACAATACCAGAGCTAATTAACTTATTAAAATTCTCTAAACTATTTATTACTGTGGTAAATGATAATATTCCGTCGATTAAATACTCATCCAACTTTCTTGGAAAATATCTATTTCCCTTTTTTTGTATTTCTTCATTTTTAAAAACATTATCAAATTTAGAATGACCAAAACCAATAATCTTTTGATTAGCAAACTCTTCAAGTTCTCTCTTAACAGATACTCTTGCTTTTTTATCATGGAATGGTAAAACCCAAACATTGAACTGCTTTTCTACATCATCGAACGCTTCAAAAACAGCTTTTGCCTTTCTTCCTCTTAATACTTGATTTTTATCAAAACCAATAATACTTTCAAGACGAGAAATATCGACTTTAATTCGACCATTCTTCGCTCTTTCTATTTTCTCAATCAAACTAGAGATTTTAGAACCTGATATTTCGACTAAGTATCCATCAAAAGCCGGAGCAACTATTCTTGTTAAATCATCTGCTTCAAATAAATCATCAGGGATCTAAGATGGTGCAAGAGAATCATCAAACATTTTAGCTAATAGATGAATTTTACCTGAATGGGAAACAATACCATCATCTTCGCTAATGTGTCTAAGCTCTTTCGATAGCTTCTTTTTTTTGAGCATCTAATCGCGCCCAAATTATATCTTTAGAGTTTTTTCCGCCACCACTCACTGTATTGGGAACTGGCTTATCTAAAAAAGATAGTACAGGATTTAATAAAGGACTTCTAACACCCTCAGCCATAATTCCTACTCCTTGAGATAGCTTGAAATTGTCTGTCTACTTAGTTTCAAAAAACTACCGATTTCAGCCTGAGTAAACAATTTAGTTTCGGAAAGCAAATTAACGATGTTTTTTTTATTATCCGAACTCAACCTTTCTCTGTAAGGTATAATCGAGTTATGTGAATCACCCTCAATTATTGCTTGAATGACCGCTATAATATCAATACCCGAATTAGTCAAAATTGCCTGTCTTCTCGCTGCTATTGCTATAGTTTCAATATCTGCTCCGCTTAATCCATCTGATATTATAGATAGTGCTTTTAACTCCTTTGATATGCCCTTGTCTTGGAACAGGAAATGATTCCAAAGAGACTCCCTAACTTCAAGGTTTGGCATACCAAAGCGAATTTTATATGGAAAACGTCGCCAAATCGCGGGGTCTAAAAGATCTGCGTGGTTAGTTGCCGCAATTACTACTGCGCTATCATCCAGTGAATCTAAACCTTGTATCAAAGTATTCACAACACGTTTAAGCTCACCTATTTCGTGCCGATCATCACGTATCTTAGCAACCGCATCAACCTCATCTAATAACAATATACCGTTTCTAGAAGGTACATAATCAAATATTTGCCTTAAATTCTTAGCTGTATCACCCAATAATGATGATATTACTGAATCTAATCTGACAACGAATAACGGCCTATTTAGTTGAGAAGCAACATGACCAGCAATCAATGTCTTACCAGTACCCGGTGGACCTGATAACAGTAACCCCAATCTTCCTGATAACCCATTTTCAATTAGTTTTTTCTGATGCTTAACACTTTCAATAAAAGCATTAAAAGTAATACTTTCAGACTCGCCCAAAAAAATAGGGGTCACTGACCACTGATGCTCCTCAATTAGAGGCATTCTTGATTTAGGGTCAACAGGTAAACTATCACTATATCCCGAACTACGAAGTGGAACTCCCTTACGTCTTACTATGGATTTAATTTTTTTGGCAACATCCATATCATCGGCACTGATGGATTTAGCTATTCTATTACTGACACTTCTAACTTCTGTATAATTAGCATCCAAAGACGCTTCTATGAGGGCAACAATGTCCTCAGCAACGATATTCATAACCAACCCCTTAAATATAATGACAATCAAAAATGATTTTTTGTCATGCCAATATGCATGAATGTCATGAATAATGTCGATTTTGTCAACCTAAAAAACAAATTATCACCATAATTACAGGTAGGAGTTAAGGAAAAAAGGTTCGGTTTTATCAGCACACTGGCTTTTACGCTGTATACGTCAAATTTAACTTCCGAGGAGTTACCATCAATAAGATATAAGGCGCAAGTTCGCCCGTAGGGGATTACTTTTAACATATGACGTTCAGAGAAAAACTATAAGGCCGCTTTAATCTGAGAGGTATCAAGCCCTGTACAACATTATCAGTGTCTCGTGATCGGGCAGGGTTATCTGTATGCCGAAACAGATTGTTGCTGTACGTGCTACTAGTAGCTTGAAAAAACGTAAAGCAAATCTAGTTCCAAAGACTCACTTCAAAAAGACCGGCTTTTCTTACTAAAGAGCGAGGGACTGTGATTTATTTTAATTTCACTTTCTCAAGCGCCGCAAAAATTTGCTGCTTATCTGAATCCCTCAAGTTATGTTGTTGAATATTCCTCATAAACATTTCTTTGTCAGAAGCGCCTATCTTCTCTCCGGCTTTAAGCAAAATCGCAATTTGTTGGAAGATTTCCGTATTCAGCCCGCTAATTTTAATCCGAACATCACCTAACGGCTTCGGTTGCCAACCATTTTCAGGGAGTGACAACCAATCAGCCCGATAGCGATATTGAATCGCCTTTGCAGCATCCATCTGGATTATAATAAACGGTCTAACTGATTCCCCGCTTAACCCGAAAGATTCAGCCTCACTTATTGATTTAGCAAGAACCTTATCTTCTTGAGCCAAAACCTCAACAGGTAGATGGTTTTCAGCCTTGTATCCCGCTACGTCTTTCATGTAAGAAAGGCGCTGATTAATCAACTGAGCTACCGTCGTCTTTGCCTCCATTGCTAACGTCACCGTTGGCGCCATTGCGCTCATAATCAATGCCAAACCAGCAATAAAGCCAATCCTTACTTTTTTTGACCATTCCATTTTTTCACCTCAGGGTTTATTCCAGATAAAAAATTCGCATGCCAAGTAAATTTTTTACTAAAGTTAATTGTCCTTCGAAAAAAGACCATCATTTACAAAATATTTTTTAGAAAAGGAAAGTCTTTCTCATACGCTATACAAACTCTTTTATATATATTTTCATCTCCTTCACTATGAGACCCAAGTGTTAAACAATAGTTTTCACCATTATATTTTTGAAAAACAATCCATTCTCCAGTCATATTTTTTATTTCAATCTTTTCATTATACGCACCGACAGTTAACTGATGGCATATATATTTAAATAAATCGTCATCGGCATATCCTGAATTATTTTTATTAAATCCCTCATCTACTACTTTATATATATAATCATCACCATTCAATTTATTTATAATATTTTTTAAAATAAACCTCACATCAGTAAAATGAACTTTCATCAGCCCTTTTAATGGATTATATCTAAATTCACTCTCATTTTTAATGGACGAGTTTTTTCTTATCCCCTCTAGGGATTCAATTTTATTTGCAATATTAAAAACATTTATGATTCTTCCGTAATATAATTGCATAATTTGGGCAATAAATACAGAACTTATGCGTGATAAATCAACATAACAAAATCCTGGCAAACTATTAGCGAAAGCTAATAATTCACTTCTAGATAAAGACACATTTATCATTATTCCACCTAATTAATCTATTCATAAGTTAGTATTTTAATTCTCACTTTATTTTTATAGAGACAATCTCCAATCAAAAAAATTCTCACCTAATTACTATAATACTTAGTAATTCAAATGAATAGATATCCATATGTTGAATGTTTGTCACGTTGATCTTAAAACACTTTTATATAATCGGATATCAAACTAATTACTTCCCTCATTGTTTGTAATATTTTTCCTCCATATTATCTCTATTTTCAGTATATAGTAAAAACTCTTCATCTATTTATAACTCCTTGATTTACGCGCGATGACTGCCCAGACACGATGAGGTATAAGCAAAGGCTCTTGAGGAAAGTTCTTTACGAGTAATTCCTGATGTTCTTCATCAAATTTATGAACACTTTCTTTATTTAAACTAGCAGAAACACCTGCGCTAGCTCTAATACGCCCACACCAACGTTCATGGGTATACGGAATCTCTAAATCAAAACTAAAAGTCTCTATACTAACAAAACCACTTTTGGCTAAATCTTCCAACCAGCGTGGATAAATTCCTGATCCACCAGACATATTCCATTTTGGATTATGCTTTAATACTAAGTTTTCTGTAGCTTCCACAACATTACCCGGCAAAGGAAGCCAATCGAAATGACAAATTACCATAGTGCCGCCATTGCGAAGGACTCGAAAACATTCACTACCTGCTTGTTCTGGATTAAACCAATGCCAACATTGACCAGCGATGATAATATCTTGTGTCTCATCTTGTAGCGGGATGTCCTCGGCTTTTCCTAACTTATAATCTACAAAAACCTTTGCCTTAATATCTAAAGCCCTAGCCTGCTTCAATAAAGGCTCAGCGATATCCATTCCTATTACTTCAGCACCTACTTGGGCTAATTGTCTAGCCAAAGTCCCTGTTCCTGTTCCAAGATCCAAAATTCTTTGACCAACTATTCCAACCCCATAGGGTTTAAGGCGAACCAACAGAGCAGGAGGAAATCCCTCACGATGTATTATATAATCCAGAGCCGTTTTCCCGAAATCAACTTTAGCAACCATTGAACTTCTCCACTAATTTTTTAAGTATTAAAAAATAAAACACAATAAAGCGACATCGCTTTTTAATACAACTTTATTTAAACAAACAAACTTAACAACCTATATTAGCCGTTAAACTAACTTAACAACAAAATTAAATTTTTAACTAACCAGTTTAATTAACTTTAATAACACTAGATTAATTAAACCTTATAGAAAATTAGCTAATTCACAAGATTTTGCATAAATTTTTAAACCAATCCATTATAAATTTTTTAGTTATGTGATGTATAGCCAAAATTAATTATAAAAATTTATATAATTGAAAGGATGTATGTTAGCACTATTATTTCGACTCTAGATATACACCCCTTAATGAATACCTTACAAATACAAGACGTATACTCTAGAACCAATCATCCAGTTAAACATAAACCCAATATAGAGTAGATACAAATGAACATAAATAATGATTCCCCCAAATATAATAATTTAGAGTGGGATGGTCTCCAGCTATCTCAACAAACAGATTGGATAATGCAATCTAGATCCTACGGGGGAGACTTCGAAAGTCTATGCAACAATCTGGATCAAATTATTTCTAAACTGAAAAAGTACGGCTTAGTTCTAATTCGTGGTTTACCGATATCTAAAATTACTGACGATATCTGTTGTAACCAGTTTTTTAATTTCGGCTTACAACTAGGTAGCCCTGTTTCTCAAAGTCGTAAACTCGATTTCTTAGGTAAAGTCACAAACCGTGATAGTGATATTCTCAATCCAACAAATCGAGGATATGAAAGCTCGGCTGCTTTGCCTTTCCATACTGACAGATGTGACCTTCTGTGCCTTCTCTGCATACGACCCGCTCTCCACGGAGGAAAAACTAGACTAATTAATGCCTATCGGGCTTTCCAAAACTTAAAAGAAATCAATCCTTCTTATGCATGGGAGTTAAGTCAACCTATACCGTTTGATCGACGAGATGCTCAAATTGAAGGTCAACCAGGATGGACCTGTCTTCCTCCATTTTCCTTTGAAAATAACGTATTTATATCTCGTTATGTACGACGCTTTATTGAAAGTTCACAGAGGTTTTCTGACGCACCACGACTAACTGATAGACAGATTGATGCTCTTGATACTTTAGATTCTATTCTAGAGTTGCCAGGTATGTCGTTAGACTTAAAAATGGAAGCAGGGGATCTATTAATCCTAGATAATCATCGACTTTACCATGCTCGTACCAAATTTAATGATGGCGATAATTTGTTAGAGAATAAACGCTTACTGCTTCGTCTCTGGCTTGCTTGGGATGGAAGCCCACTTCTACCATTAAGTTATCAAGATACCTATGGTCGTACAGAACCAGGTATATATAGGGGAGGAGTTTGGCCAGAAAAATATACATGGGATGAATTTCCATACGATATAGCAGCAGCACGAGAAGCTCTGAATCTAAAATTAAAAACCGACATATAAGAAACATTGCTTACAAAAACAAGTTAATAGCTGGAATGATTTTTCTTTCTATTCCAGCTTGTCACTGTGATGTGTAATACCGCCCATTATTAGCGGGCACATTCAGGGAGCAATTAATTCGATAAGCTCATTCAGCGCCGAGCACTTTTCGGCCTAAAAGCCGCGACTACCTTATCATCAGTCTCCACATACGGGCCATCCAGCAATTGGATACAATATGGCACACTGGCAAAAATGCCGGATACCAGAACTTTGCCGTTTTCGTCTTTCAAGCCTTCCAGCGTTTCCGCGATTGCTTTTGGCTGCCCCGGCAAGTTCAAAATCAGCGCCTGTTTGCGGATCACACCAACCTGACGGGATAAAATTGCCGTTGGAACAAATTTCAAACTAATCTGACGCATCTGTTCGCCATAACCCGGCATTTCACGGTCTGCAACCGCTAATGTGGCATCAGGCGTCACATCTCGGCGGGCCGGGCCGGTTCCACCGGTGGTTAAAACCAGATGACAGCCGATTTCATCCACCAATTCACACAAGGTTTGTTCAATGATGATCTGCTCATCCGGGATCAGGCGAGTCTCTATCTGAAAAGGGGTGGTAATCGCCCTTTTTAGCCACTCTTCCAATGCCGGAATCCCTTTGTCCTGATAAATACCGCTTGATGCACGATCAGAGACGGATACCAGGCCAATGCGCAATTCATTCATATAAACCTCAATTAACACGATTAACTAAATAACAAAAAGGCGGCCAATTATGCCGCCTTTAACGCTAAAAGAATAGTTTATCGCCTATCATTACAGCAGATCAGCGATCATCTTCTCAAGTTTGCCCTGATCAATAGCAAATTTACGGATACCGTCCGCCAGTTTTTCTGTCGCCATTGCATCTTGATGATGTTCCCAGTAGAACTGAGCCTCATTCAATGGCTCTGGACGCGCTTTAATTTCACCGGTATAACCCAGCTTACGTTCAACTTCACCCTGAGCTTCGGACAGCTCTTTCAACAGCGCAGGCGCAATAGTCAAACGGTCACAACCCGCCAATTCCAATATTTCACCGGAATTACGGAAACTTGCTCCCATAACCACAGTGTTATAACCATGTTGTTTATAGTATTGGTAGATTTCAGTCACAGAAATGACGCCCGGATCTTCGTGTGGAGCGAACTCTTTCTGCTCGCTGTTCGCTTTATGCCAGTCAAGGATACGGCCAACAAATGGTGAAATCAGATAAACCCCGGCTTCCGCACAAGCACGCGCCTGAGCAAAGGAGAACAGTAGTGTCAGGTTACAGTTAATCCCTTCTTTTTCTAACTGTTCAGCCGCGCGGATACCCTGCCAGGTTGAAGCCAATTTGATCAGAATCCGATCATTGCTGATACCGGCCTCGTTATACAGCTTAATCAGGCGTTTAGCTTTGGCAACACTGCGTTCAGTGTCATAAGACAGACGGGCATCAACTTCTGTCGAAATACGGCCAGGGATCAGTTTGAGAATTTCCAAGCCAATATTTACCGCCAGTTTATCACTAGCATCCACAATCTGCTGCTCGCGGGAATCGCTCTGTTCGCGCGCCCACGCAATTGCTTCATCAATTAGTTTACGGTATTCAGGAATCTGTGCCGCGTTAAGGATCAGAGATGGGTTAGTTGTCGCATCTTGTGGCTGATAAAGTTTCATCGCCGCAATATCCCCGGTATCTGCTACTACTGTTGTCAGTTTACGCAGGGAGGTTAGTTTATCGGTCATTTTGTCATATCTCATCGTTATGCGTGAAATTGTGGCATTGTTCTTGAGCCATCCACTGATAATAACACGGTAAGACCTTGCTGCAAGGCGGTAAAAACGATCACTCGCAGTCACTCACTCTGTAGTCAATCTTTTCATACCACTTCGCTAATGTCCAATATTGAACCAATCGTTTCCATGTGTGAAACAACGATTATTTTCTTATTTTTATCAATTCTATTTATTAATTTCCTGCAATCAAATTCATCAAATATAATTACCTCTGAATCCGAGTTATTGAGATAATATAAAAATCTATCATTTGCTAAATAGGAATCAAAATTATGGTCTACATATATGTATCCTTTTATTTCAGATAATTTCTTAAGAAAAGAGGTCTTACCACTGCCATTATTCCCTACTAATTGTATAATTCTATCTTTTTTCAAACTTTGCTCTAAAATTAATAATTTAGAAGATAAGTTTATTTCTTTATAATAAACATTGTCGTGCTCAGTTATCCTTTTAATAGATACAGTTTCTGACAAATATCCAAATATAGCGAAATAAAAAATGACGATTCTATTATCTAAGTTTATAGCAGCCGTCATATTACCTGATTCAAAACTGGGATATAAAGAATAAAAAATTATCAAACTAGATATTATAAGACCTAATATAGAAGCCAAAGAATTAATTAAATATCGTTGTGATGCTACGGTATATAAACTACGTATTCCAGATAAAATAGCGTCACGACAAAAACGGTTAGCCGGACCACATTGAGGTAGTTTTTTAATATAAGAAAAGCGAATTGATAAAGCATGTAGCTCTTTATAGTGTTTATTTCTATTATCCTTGTATATAGGATACAATAAATAAACGCTAGTAAGAAATATAAACATGGCACCAAACACAATCATAAAATTGTCAGAATTAAGAAATAAAAATACAGTACCGATAAATATCGAACCAAACCAGAAAACATCCTTGGCATACATGGTAAATCTATTTATTATCACATTGTATTCATGCTTAAATAAATTGAAACCTTCCACTCTAAAGTTACTTTTAATAGAGTTATATATGTCTTGCCTTGCTCTTTTTCTTATCTTAAACTCTATTAAATATGATCCCACAATCAATGAAATCATACCTAATAGAGATACAGATATTATCTTATAGGTTTCACTATCATATTCATTGTATGTCACTCTTCCTAACTCGAATAACGAAAGACTAGCAATGAACAAGAGTATAATTCCAATTACAGAGTTATAACTGAAAATATATAGAAATTGAGCTGTTTTTGATTTATTAATCTTACAATTTCCTGCTAATATAACTCCATTATCTGACGTCGACTTTATAGGTTTATTTTTTATTTCCAACTCAATATGATTAATTTCATGAGGAAATAACAATATAACATCAATTTGATACTCTATTTTTATTTTTGAAATGATATCTTTTAAATCAAATAATAATTTAGAATCCCAACCAGTCTTATTTGTATCAAAATAAATATGGCCTTTGTAATTATCAATTATGGCCATATATACACTCCTTACAGCAAAAATAAGATTTAATTTCCCTCTCGACAGATAACGAATGTTTGAGCTCATATCAATATATTTATTAATCTGGAAAATTTCATAACTTAATTTATTTAATATACTTCTATTGATTAGCTCTTTTGATAAATATATATTTCCCAGAATAGTTTTCTCAACAAAACTTTGTGTACCATCTAAATCATAATACTCTTCTGGCTTAGAGCGATAATTTTCATATCTACTAATAATTGATAATTTTGCCAGATAGCCATCATAAAATGGCATTAATAATCTAACTAAACCAAGATATTCACTAACCAAAATTAGAGAATATAAAAGAATAAGTAGTTTATCACTATTATCTATTTCCTTACCAATCAGAATGAGAAGAATAACAGGAATAACTTTTAAAAATGCATTTGAGGAAATATCTACAGCTCTCCACAATGAATCAATACGTTTTACTGTTTCTTCAATGTTAATAATTCTGTTCAAACTTAAAAGTTTCCCTCCCTGGTATCCAGTTAACAATATAGCAGTCAAGGACTCAAAGTTATCTCCAATAAATCCGTATCTTAATTTCCTTATCTTTGCTAGTTGTTTAGAGAGATAGGCTCGCTTTTTAAATAGAAAAAAGGATAATGGTATCAATATAGAACACAAAGATAATAAACCAACTGTTCCCCCTTCAACATTAATGACCATTAGAATGGAGAGATAAATGAAACAAATTACCTTAGATATAATCAAAACCACACTAGTATCATAGGTGGAATAATTTACAATATCGTGCTCATTCTGCTGAGCCTCTTTTTTACTGGTGAAACAGTTATCAAATATTGAGAGAATATAAGCCTGCTTTTTAGTAATGAGAAATAAACTTAGATTATTAATCATACTCAAAATAGGTCTCAATATTACAATTAAGAAGATAATCAGCCCAACACTCCCTGCCTCTAAACCCTCAGTCAAAGGAAGTGTTATTATGTAAATCAATATAAAAAATGAAAAAAAAAGAAGATAATAAATTAATTATTACCTCAACGGGAAATAGAATTAAGGTACTATATTGCTTTGTTATATTATTCTTAATTGAAGAAATGTTCATTTGCTACCTTATTTTTCAATAGCTAAATTAGGTTTTCTTTGCTACCTGCATTACTTATAAAAATTATATTAGATTCTGTAAACTCATTCTTAAAACCTTTATTTTTCTTACTTGTTTAAGTAAACATACTAATTTAGCTGTTTATTACCTACACTTTTCTCCTTCAAAGGACGAATATTTAAATTATTTCAATATCGTTAGTCAATAATAATCTGTCAGATATGAGGCAAATGTCGCATAAATTATGCTTTATATACTTATACTCAAGCAACGACTTTTCTGTGTCGTGAATATTAGAAAAAACACCGAGGGAGATAATTCACTGAATTCAATAAATTGAAACTATTGCCAATAATTTCATTCAAAATGAATTACTTTAATGTTAGTTTACTCTCAACGTCAGCGCTTATTTTCTTTGCAACAAAAACTGAACTCAAAGAACACATTGCAAAAAAGACAAATAAAACACTACTTCCTAGCAAAGGGATTAACCATATTATTATAATACCAAAGTCTGACTGGTAACTTCTTGAAATTGCATCCGAAGACGATATTATTTTCGCAAAATATTTTTCTGGCGTCAGCTCTTGCCCTGATGTATAGAGAGATATCCTTAAAAAAGAGAGTCCGACAAAAATAAGCATAGTGCCTAATGTATAGTATAATAGGACAATTCTTGACAAAGGCATGGCCCAAAAAATAGATCCAACAGCAATCAAAAGAGAGCCAAGAAAGAAAGATTTTTTTTAATTTACTTATATTAAAATAACAACCAGATAAATAAGATCCAAATAACATTGAAATAGAAGCTAAAAAGGAAAAATAAGCAACCAAATCAGAAAAAGAAAACGAATATAATCCACTAAATAAAGAGACAATTGTTGTATAGTTAGAAGTCATTATATAGGTTGAAATCACTTGGTATGACACCATTGCAGTTAAAATACTTATCCTGAACAATAATATATTTCTCTGGGTATTATTCTTGATAATATATTCCAACCCACCATATTTCATAGAAATATCTTTTTCCTTTATTTTAGTTCCCCAATCACTGATAAAGAAGAGAAATATAATTGATAAAATAAAACACATTGATTCAATAAGAAACAAGGATCGTATTGACATCATATTTATCAAAAAACCGGCTATCAATGGAGAAGATATAGAGAGTAACCCATAATAGAATTGTTGCTTTGATATAAAAGCAACTCTTTCTTCTGAGCTGACAAATACCTGGTATGCCGCTGACCTTATCGATATATTTAAACCTGAAAAAAATGACAGCAGGAAAGATATGAAAAATAATAAATATATATTATTCACAAATACAGCAAGGAATATTGTTACTGCCCGAAATAAATCCGAAGAAATACAAATAGCCCGCATATTAAACCGAGCCGTTAACCCACCAATAACCACAAAAACCAATATACTCGCCATTAACCTCACAGATACCATTAAAGACGTATCTATCTCCGACTTGGTAATTGAATATACAAGTGAAAGAAGCGCTATTTCACTTATTCCTGTACCAAAGATAGATATTATATCAGAGGATAATAGCTTGTTTTTATTCTCCATGTTTTACCCCATTTATACATTTTTACCCATTCGATTCCAATCAAATAAGAAACTGGTAATATTGTACACTTTCTTACTTTTAGCATAATTACGCTATTAAAATCCAAGAAAAATAGATCAAATTCACAAAAATTAATATTGAAACAATCAATAAAACTTTATTTATATATAAAGTTAAATTAAAATATACCATGATAAATTATTTAAATATTATTCTCATTAAAGGTAATATCGGTCAATAAAATGGAGTGTAAAATTATCAGTTTGTTACCCCATAGATATTAAATACACAGTTTCCGCTATCATTGTTACTCATTCTTTATTATCCTATCTTTTGTTAAATTAACTTAATCTGAATAACCGGGACAATATTATGCTTATTACTATTTCACCTGCAAAAACCCTTGATTATGAAAGCCCGCTTACCACGGAAAAATATAGTCAGCCAGCATTACTCGACCAGTCAGAACAGCTAATTAGCATTTGCCGTAAACTAACGCCAGCCCAAATTGCGAGTTTGATGAGTATCAGCGATAAACTTGCCGGCCTGAATGCCGCTCGTTTTGGCGAATGGCATGCTGATTTCACGCCAGAAAATTCCCGTCAGGCTATTCTGGCATTTAAAGGTGATGTTTATACCGGTATGCAGGCTGAATCTTTCTCCGATCAGGATTTTGATTTTGCTCAGAATCATCTGCGTATCCTGTCTGGTCTTTATGGTGTACTCCGTCCGTTGGATCTAATGCAACCTTACCGGCTGGAAATGGGGATCAAGCTGGAAAATAAACGTGGTAAAGATCTCTACGCTTTCTGGGGAAATTTGATCACGGAAAAGCTCAATGAGGTTCTGGAACAACAAGGTGATAATGTGTTAGTTAATTTGGCTTCCGATGAATATTTCAAATCCGTGAATACGAAAAAGCTAGCCGGTAAAATTATTAAACCCGTCTTTCTTGATGAGAAAAACGGTAAATATAAGATCATTAGCTTCTACGCGAAAAAAGCCCGTGGGCTAATGAGCCGGTTTATTATTCAGAATCAGTTAACCCAAACTGACCGTCTGGTGGAGTTTAATCTGGATGGTTACGCCTTTGATGAGTCACTGTCCAAAGGAAATGAACTGGTATTTAAACGCCCTGAACAACATTAAGGCTTTTATTATCAGCCATAAACGCCGCATGATTTGTGCGGCGCCTACTCTCATCGCTATTTAGGCACTCTTTCCATCAGGAAAGTACGTAATTCAGCAAAATCTGCCGGTAAATGATGGGATAATAAGCTTAAATCAGCCCGTTCCGCCAAAGCTTCCGGCAATGGTAATTCTTCACCCAAAATCTGTTCCACGCTCTCTTTAAATTTCGCTGGATGCGCCGTACCGAGAAATAATCCGTATTCATCTTCTTGCAATTGATCACGCAGAACACGATAAGCAACCGCAGCATGAGGTTCAGAAATATAACCCAATTTAGCCAGCGCCTTAATCGTCTCTTTTGTCACGTCATCACAGACTACGCCATATCCCAATTCACTTAACGACCAAGATTGACGACGAAATAGCTCTTCAATACGTGGCCAATTGTTTGGCTGGCTCACATCCATTGCGTTGGAAAGCGTGGCAACGGTCTGGTGAGGCAGCCATTTTCCATCCTCTAGATAACGTGGAACCGTATCGTTAACATTAGTGGCAGCGATAAAGCGTTTTACCGGCAATCCCATCGATTTTGCCAATAAACCCGCGGTCAAATCACCAAAATTCCCACTCGGTACAGAGATAACCAGTTGTTCACGTTTATCTTCTGGTAGTTGAGCAACCGCTTCAAAGTAGTAGCAAATTTGTGCTAACAAGCGGCTGATGTTAATTGAGTTGGCTGAATTGAGATACAGAGCTTGTTTCAACTCCTGATCATCAAACGCCTGTTTAACCAACGCTTGGCAATCATCGAAATCGCCATCAATTGCCACCGTGTGAATATTACCGCCCAAGGTACAGAACAGTTTTTCCTGTAACGGGCTGATTTTGCCCTGCGGATAGAGGATCACCACTTGTACATTATTCAACCCATAAAAGGCGTGCGCTACTGCGGCCCCCGTATCGCCAGAAGTCGCCGTCAGGATAGTTACTGGCTGCTCACCAGCAACTTGTGCCAGTATTTGCGCCATGAAACGACCACCAAAATCCTTAAATGCCAGAGTCGGGCCGTGGAATAATTCCAGTGTTGCAACATCATTTTCCACTTTGGCAACAGGCGCCGGAAAAGTAAAAGCATGCTTAACCCGTGTCGCCAATTGTTCTGGCGGAATTTCATCGCCAATAAACGCTGAGAGAATGCGGCCGCTACGAGTAACAAAATCCAGTTTCAACAGTTGGTCAATTTCTTCCCGACTAAACTCAGGTAAGTCTTGCGGGAAGAAAAGCCCTTGCTGTTTGCCTAACCCCTGTTTAACTGCCTGTGCAAAATTTACCTGCTCGCTGTTGTCTTTTAAGTTATACAGTTTCATCAATTACCCTATCTGTCGTGCGCCTGCGAGATCCAGACGGCAAATGTGTACAAAACCTTCATCATTCTGAACATAATGCTGTTGCAGCCATTCAGCCATTTCCTCTGCGGTTGCCATATCATTGCAAATGGAGAACAAGGTCGGGCCAGAACCAGAAATACCACACGCCAATGCCCCTATCCGTTTCGCGGTTTCACGGGCCTTAGCAAAACCCGGTAGCAGTTGGGTACGATACGGTTCAGCAACCACATCTTTCATCAATCCAGCAGCCAGATCGGGTTGCCGTGTATGACAAGCATGAATAAAGCCAGCAAGAAAACGACCATGATCGATAACATCCTGCTTCGAATAGTTCACAGGCAAAATCGCTCTGGCTTCTGCGGTAGAAACTTTAATGCCCGGATAAGCCATCACCCACAACCATTCATCAAACGAAGGTACCGGCTGACAGATAGTATCCCCCTGCTCCATAATCAGTTGTAAACCGCCGAGATAACATGGAGCAACATTATCGTAGTGAATACTGCCGGAAATGCGTCCTTCCAGTTCCCCCATCATTGCCAGTAATTGGCTTTCACTAAACGGAAGACCTGCAAATTCATTCAGCGCCATCAAGCCGGCAACAACAGAACAAGCGCTAGAGCCAAGACCAGAGCCAATTGGCATATTTTTTTCCAGCGTCATCGCCACAGGTAGTTGTTTACCAAAATGATGACAGAATAATTGCCAGCATTGATAAACGATGTTGTGCTCCAGCTGCTCAGGTAACTTCCCCACAAACAACCCTTCATTACGCAAACTAAAGCTCTCCGCTGCCCGGACAGTAACGCAATCACCTAATAAATTACCATCAACCGGAGAGACCGCCGCTCCCAGCACATCAAACCCAACACTGACATTGCCAATAGATGCAGGCGCATAAACTTTAATCACAATTAAACTCCCTGTTTCCAGGACAAAGTACGCAGCATATCTGCGAACACACCTGCGGCAGTAACATCATTACCCGCCCCGTATCCCCGCAGTACCAGCGGTATTGGCTGATAGTAACGCGTGTAGAATGCTAACGCATTTTCGCCATTTTTGACTTTATAAAGCGGATCATTGCCATCTACTGCGGCGATTTTCACCTTACAACGGCCATCTTCAATTATGCCAACATAGCGCAGCACTTTTCCCTGCCCTTTGGCTTCTGCCACACGCTGGCTGAAAACCTGATCAAGAGAGGGTAAACGCTCAAGGAAAGTATCCACGCTGCCACCGTTATCAAAGGAAGCTGGCAGTACAGGCTCCACATCAATATCATCCAGTTCAAGTTCATAACCTGATTCACGAGCGAGGATCAACAACTTACGAGCAACATCCATACCGGACAGATCATCACGCGGATCAGGTTCGGTATAACCCTTCTCTTTTGCCAGCAACGTCGCCAGAGATAGTGACATTCCTTCATCCAGCATACCGAAAATAAAAGAGAGAGAACCGGAAAGAATGCCATTGAACTGAACCAGTTCATCACCCGCATTAAGCAGGTTTTGTAAATTCTCAATAACCGGCAGACCAGCCCCGACGTTAGTGTCATACAGAAATTTGCGTTTAGATTTCTCTGCTGCCTTACGAATCTGGTGATAATAAGCCATCGACGATGTATTGGCTTTTTTATTCGGCGTGACCACATTGAAGCCATCACTCAGGAAACTGGCGTATTGATCGGCAATTTGTTGATTAGCGGTACAATCCACTATCACCGGGTTCAGCAAATGGTACTCTTTCTCCAAACGGATCAGACGACTCAAACTAAAAGGTTCTGTGGCTTCTGATAAACATTGCTGCCAATTATCAAGGCAAATGCCTCTCATGTCCGTCAGCATCGCCCGTGAATTAGCAATACCACATACCCTTAAATCGATGTGCTTTTGTTTCAACCAGGTTTGTTGACGACGGATCTGCTCAATTAAAACACTGCCTACACCACCAACGCCGACAACAAAAACTTCAATCACCTGATCGGTATTAAATAACATCTGATGGCACAAACGAACGGCTGTCGTTGCCATTTCATTATCGATAACCGCGGAGATAGAACGTTCAGAAGACCCCTGTGCAATGGCAACGATATTGATATTACCGCGTGCCAATGCCGAGAAGAAACGGGCAGAGATGCCACGCAAGGTACGCATACCATCGCCAACAACCGAGATAATGGAAAGATTTTCCATCACATCCAAAGGATCAAGTACACCCTCTTTCAGTTCAAGATAGAATTCTTCACTCAGCGCCTGACGCGCACGTTCCAATTCACGTTGAGGCACACAGAAGCTGATACTGTATTCTGAAGATGATTGAGTAATTAGCACAACAGAGATCCCTTTGCGAGACATGACAGCAAATACCCTTGCTGCCATACCCACCATCCCTTTCATACCAGGGCCTGATACGTTAATCATCGCCATACTGCTCAGGTTGGTAATCCCTTTTACCGGCGTACTTTCATCTTTCTGCCCGTCACCGATAAGTGTTCCCGGCGCATCTGGATTAGCGGTATTCTTAATCAAACAGGGGATCTGAAATTGAGCAATCGGGGCAATAGTCCGTGGATGCAACACTTTGGCGCCAAAATAAGAGAGTTCCATCGCCTCTTGATAGGACATGCCTTTTAGTAGCCGCGCATCCGGCACAATTCTGGGATCACAGGTATAAACACCATCCACATCAGTCCAGATTTCGCAACATTTAGCCCGCAAACAAGCCGCCAAAACAGCAGCGGAATAGTCAGAACCATTACGCCCCAGAACAACTAGCTCCCCTTTATCATTTCCGGCCGTAAATCCAGCCATCAGGACAATATGGTCATCAGGAATATTCAGAGAAGCAATACGCTTAGTGGATTCGTTGATGTCTACCGTAGATTCAAGGTAATGACCTTGTGCCAGCAGATTTTTCACTGGATCAATCACCGTGACTTTATGACCACGTGCCTGCAATACAGACTCCATGATGGCGATAGAGAGTTTTTCACCACGACAAATCAGGGAAGCGTTAATACTGTCCGGGCATTGACCCAGTAACGAAATACCATGCAGAACCTGTTTTAATTGCGCAAGTTCTTGCTCAACCATCATTTTTAACCGTTCATAAGCAAAACCGGGTTGCGCCTGCGCCAATCCCTGTAATAAATCAGCAAAGATCTGCTCAGCATCATGCATATGGGTAATGATCTCTTGCCCGGAGACCGTTTTTTCAATCATCGCCACTAAATGATTGGTAATTTTTGCCGGTGCGGAAAGCACCAATGCAACTCCTCCCTGAGAAAGTTTTTTTTTCTGCAATATCGGCAACGCTCAGCACACGTTGGTAATTAGCGACCGAAGTTCCTCCAAATTTAAGCACTCGCATTAACATTTTTCTCCTGATTCCGCGCCAAAAAAAAGCCCGCATCTGATTTGGATGCGGGCTTTTTTCTCTGTTTTATGTATGCGTCAGCCCGCCCCGCAACCTGTGGTTCCGGTGGTGATAATAATTGTGGTTTTCAGGCTGATAGTTTGCATAGGTTCCTGTCTGTCATTTAATGGGTTCGACCCTATATTGGTTAAATGAATCTGTGCACAAAGTCAAACATTTTCTCTAAACAATCTTATTTTTTCGATATTTTTAGTACTGGAATAATTTATCTCATGGTCATCAAGACAAACAAATATTTCTTGTTGAAGCCAATTTTTTAGTTGTTAAATCCATTTTTAACAAAATTAACAATATATTTTATCTTTTCGTAAAAATCAGCTATTTTTGTTCACTGCCAAACTCAACAGAGATTATTTTCCGTACAAAACCACTCTGTACGTTAACAGAAATTTGTCATTTGCATGACAGAATACAAGGTATAAAATAACCAATATAAATAATATTAACGTGCTACAATCAATTTTGATGTACGTCAATAAAAGGTAGTTTTTTTAGATGGTAAATGCATTGCAAGCTGTTATATTGCTGTTAATGGACTAACATAACACTGTTTAACCAGTTTTTTGGGTATATGCCCACCAAAGGAAAAGCAACTTTTACTTTCAGTGTAAAACATATCAATAAATGTTATTACTGATTTAAACTATAATTTCAGTGATGACAAATAATAACCAGTAAATATCCTGAGATAAGAGTAGTTTGAATCATTCTGATTTATTTTTAAGCGATTCTAGGTAGCAACCATGCAAACCCCGCACATTTTGATTGTTGAAGACGAAATTGTCACTCGCAATACCCTAAAAAGCATTTTCGAAGCTGAAGGGTATATAGTTTATGAAGCCACCGATGGTTCAGAGATGCACCACATTCTGTCAAACAATGACATTAACTTGGTGATTATGGACATCAACCTTCCAGGCAAAAATGGCTTGTTGCTTGCCCGCGAACTGCGTGAGCAAGCAAATGTCGCCTTGATGTTCCTGACCGGCCGTGACAACGAAGTAGACAAAATCCTTGGCTTGGAAATTGGTGCTGATGATTACATCACCAAACCATTTAATCCGCGTGAATTAACTATTCGCGCCCGCAACCTGCTTTCTCGTACCATGAATCTGAGTAATGTCAGCGAGGAACGTCGCCAAGTTGAGAGTTATAAATTCAACGGTTGGGAATTAGATATCAATAGCCGTTCTCTGATCAGCCCGGCGGGCGAGCAATATAAATTGCCGCGCAGCGAGTTCCGCGCCATGCTTCATTTCTGTGAAAATCCAGGCAAAATCCAAACGCGCGCAGATTTACTGAGAAAAATGACAGGTCGTGAATTGAAACCTCATGACCGTACCGTTGATGTAACGATTCGCCGCATCCGTAAACATTTCGAATCGACGCCAGATACGATGGAAATTATCGCCACCATTCACGGCGAAGGCTATCGTTTCTGTGGTGATTTGGAAGCATAACTTGAACTGCCAGTGTCAGTAAGCCTCTAAAAATGACAGGATGGGATATCCCTGTGGGAACCCATCCTGCCCCTCAATTCCCTACCGTCTTCCACGGCATAATCGGTACAGCGCTGATTGCATTCTTCGGTGAACCATCGATCATCTTATCGGAATATGTCAGATAGACTAATGCATTACGGTTTGCATCATAGAAGCGGACAACTTGAAGTTTTTTAAACACCAGTGAAGTTCGTTTCTGGAAAACCACCTGACCTTTTTTGCCGCTCTTTTTAATCTTGTCTGCTAGTTCAATCTCCCCAACCTGCTGACAAGAAATCGCCGCATCAGAAGTATCTTCCGCAAGCCCTAAACCCCCTTTTATTCCGCCTGTTTTTGCCCTGCTCAAGTAGCAAGTCACATTTTTAACATCAGGATCATCAAATGCTTCCACGACAATTTTGTGATCAGGCCCGATAAATTTGAAAACAGTGTCTACCGAACCAATCTCTTCTGCCTGAGTCGCCACAGGTATGAACAACAATGTTGTCGTTACTAGTATCTTTATGATTTTTAACATATATAGTCTCGTGCCTTAATTAATTCAGCGTAAAATTTCACCACCAATATACCAAATAGTCGGTAATACCCTCTAATAACAATAATTACTTATTAGAATAATTTCACAAAGTAATGAGTGAAATAATAATACGAATAAGTATCCTATTGTAAATATAAGACTTGTTTTACACTTAGTGCTTATATCCAGTAGAGTTATTGTTGAATGCCACGCTTGTCAATAAATTATGAACACCAACAGCACACAGACACCAAAACAGATATGCAATACATAGGAATGATTCGTTTTACTTACTCTATGGGCCTGTTCAAATGGCAAACAAAATAGCCTAGTAGTATAGGTTCTTATATTGTTCTTTCTGGTCTTAATGACTAAGGAGATGTATGGATCAAACCGGCATCATTCGTGATTTATTACGTTGGCTAGACAATCATCTAGATCAACCATTATCACTCAATAATGTTGCAGCTAAAGCAGGTTATTCTAAATGGCACCTGCAACGTATGTTTAAAGACATTACCGGCCAGGCTATTGGCTCCTATATCCGTGCCAGAAGGTTATCACGGGCAGCCGTTGCTTTACGTTTAACCAGCCGCCCTATTCTGGATATTGCTTTACAGTACCAGTTTGACTCCCAACAAACTTTCACTCGCGCATTTAAAAAACAATTTAATAAAACACCTGCACTTTATCGTCTCAGTGAGGAGTGGTGCGCCACGGGTATTTGCCCGCCCATATTGCTGGATAAAAGGTATATTCCCGAAGCAACCTATCTCACCCTAGAGGAACAGCCACTGGTTGGTATAGAACAGACCTGTTCTTATACGCTGGAACAATGGTCCAGTTTTTGTACTGAAATGCGACACAATTTCTGGACATATTATCTGCAAAATGCAGAAGTGTTACCTCCTGTACTTTATGGCCTTCATCATGCGACTCCCAATCCAGAAAAAGAAGATGAACAAACCGTGTTGTACACAACGGCGGTAGAACCCCAATATGCCCAGTTTGATGTGGCAGGCAGCCAACCTGTTACATTACCGGCTGGAGAATACGTCTCATTTAGTTACTACGGCACCAAAGATGGCTTACAGGATTTCCTGTTTACCGTCTACGGTATTTGCCTGCCAATGCTAAACCTGACGCGTAGGAAAGGATACGATATCGAACGATATTACCTTACCAATACCAATGATAGGGATAAGGAAGCGGCGAACCATATCATCGAATTTCAGTATCTCATTCCTATCCAGCATTAACGTTGTAATTCATCCAGTGCGGGCGTATCCAGATGTGTGATATCGCCTGCCGTTTCTACAATCCAGCCTGACGCCAGCCACGGACTTTGTTGATAATCCACTCTAGACAGAGAGCAATTTCGCAGGCGAAGACGACGTTCAGCATGGGCGGGCAATCCCAGTATCGTGCTAACCAAACATCCCAAAGCGATGCCATGACTGACTAACAACGGCCGGCTACCAACCGGCAACTTACGGCAGCTTTCCAGTGCAGCTCTCATACGCACAGCGAGTTCATCCATCGATTCGCCTTCGGGGATACGTCCCCCTGGCGTGCCATCAAGGACTTTCTTACGCCAGTTCTCCTCTTCCGAGGTCAAGGAATCAATATTTCTGCGTTCCAGCACCCCCATGTGCAATTCGCGCAAACGTGGCTCCAGAATAATTTCACAACCACAAACCTCAGCAATGATCTCTGCCGTTCGACGTGTCCGTCCAAGGTCGCTGGTAATAACATGGGTAATACTTTCAGATTTTACTCTTTGCGCCACTAATCTGGCTTGATGTTCGCCTGTTTCGGTCAAAGGGCTGTCAGATTGTCCCTGAATACGACGTGCCGCATTCCATTCGGACTCCCCATGCCGAACAAGATATACCTGTAACATTTTCATTTTCCGTTATACTGCGTAAATACTCGTTCAAAGGATAACTCATCTATTATGTATCACGTTATTGCCGCAACCACCAACCCTGCAAAAATTAAAGCCATTAGTCTCGCCTTTGATGATGTTTTTGGGCCAGGTACTTATCGGATCGAAGATATCAATGTAGACAGTAGCGTCCCACAACAACCTATTGGTAACACGGAAACCCGTACCGGCGCCCGTCAGCGTGTCATGGCTGCCAGACAAGTTCGTCCTGAAGCAGATTTTTGGGTCGGTGTGGAAGCGGGTATTGAAGACGATATGACCTTTGCCTGGATGGTGGTGGAATATCAGCAAATTCGCGGAGAATCTCGTTCAGCCAGTTTAATGCTGCCAGAAAAAATTCTTGATGGCATTCGAGAAGGTCGGGAATTAGGCCATGAAATGGCCTACCTTACAGGCATTGATAACATCAAACAGAAAGATGGGGCGATTGGCTTTTTTACTGATGGCATACTGACTCGTACCAGTGTGTACCACCAAGCTCTGATACTCGCTTTAGTGCCGGTACACCATGAAATTTATAAAGAACTGAACGCCCGTTAAACAGGCGCTCACCATAGGCCGCAGTCGGCGGCCTGCTATTTCAGTAATTGCTGTTCCAACCAAGCCTTCACATCGTTTGAAGCAAATTTCAGGCTATTAGAGCCGCGCGTTATAGTCGCAATGCCCACTCCAAGTTCATTTTTCAGCTCACGTTGACTCATTTTTCCATTCATCAACTCCTTGATGATTCGTACCCTGGTAGCCAGTGCTGTCCGTTCATCTGGCGTCAAGAATAACTGCAAAATCGGATGCTGTAGATTTTCAGCAAAAGCCTGTTGGAGTAATGTTACGAAACATTGCCAATCTTCATGATCTTGCGGCGAAAGTGCCGGGTCTGTCAGATGATTCGTCGTCATAATCAATTAGTCATCATACTATTTAACTAGTACAGCAGCATAACATAGTTTGCCATAAATCAATAACGCCTTTGCCACTCCGCGTTAGTCAGCACATTTGATGACTTACCCATGAAATGACTGTAGAAGAGATCATAAACCAAAACATTTTTGACATAATTGCGAGTTTCAGAAAATGGAATGCTTTCAATAAAAGCTATCGCATCCAGTCGCCCATCACTGTTAGATAACCAGCGCTCTACCCGAGTTGGTCCGGCATTATAGGCAGCGCTGGCAAGTATCCGATTATTTCCGAAGCGCTGATAAACCGATTCAAGATAAGCAGTACCGATTTCGATATTTGTCAGTGGGTTTATAAGTTGGCTACTGTTTATATATCCTTGGATTCCATTTTTCTTAACCGTATCCTCCGCCGTTTTTGGCATCACCTGCATTAACCCAATGGCCCCGACTGGCGAACTGGCCTGCGGATTCCAGGCACTTTCCTGACGGGCTATCGCCATCGCATAACTTTGAGAAATGCCTTTATTTGCAGTGAAATGACTAAATTCCCGCAGCCATGCCAATGGAAAACGTTCTTCAAGGTAGTCCCACATTTTTCCAGCTATTGTCGCCTGTACACTCAGAGCTGGCCATCTTTGATCGAAAGCATAACGCGCCAGTTGCTGTTGTTTTAATTTATCTTGGCTGGCGACCAGGTAGCTCCACTCTATGCGAGCAAGATTATCCATTTGCCAATATAGTAGTTCTCTCACTCTCTGTACTTCTGGTATTGAAGCAATAGCAGCATCTGGCTTTTTTGCGCTATTCATCACCAGCGGATAGCTGACATTCAGTTTCTGCGCAGCAACCATTGGATAAAAACCACGGCCTTCTGTCAGCTTACGCAATATCGCCTCACCTTCGCTTTTATTACCCTGCGCCAATAGAATGTTAGCTTGCCAATAACGCCATTCTTCTTTGTTCTGCTTCTCTAACGGTAGCAATTTTATCCATTGAGCTACACCACGCTCATCTGCACGACCCAACGCCAAACGAACACGACGCTCAAGCAATGCAACAGATTGGCTATCGCGAATCGCATCATCACGCCACTTTTCTTGTTCATCGCTCACCTCGCCCATTAACTGCCAGGCAATAATCTCTTTTAATTGCTGACGTTCACTTGCATTCATCTTTTGCACTCTGACAATTGATGGGATGATCGCTCTTGCCTGTTCCGGATCTTGACGTGCGAAACGCGAGAAAGCCGCTAAAGTGGCGACACGAGTAAAATCAGTCGGCCCGGTATGATTAGCAAAATCCTCTACAGTCGCAGGATCATCCTGCAATTTAATCAGGCCCTCACTGATACTTTTGTATCCCAGTGGCAATTGTTTAGCGAGGTAACTGACCAGTGACGTATTCCCCGCTTTTAACGCCAGGCTAATACGCTGTAATATCAGTTTCGCTGATAAATGGCCGGTTTGCTGCCAAACATCAAATAATTTATCGCAACTGGCTGGCAAAGAACGACCATTCAACCAAATCTCTTTCGCTCCCTGCCAGGCAACCTGTTCTTCACCCGTAGCCCATTTAGCAAAATAGTAATGACAGCGGGCGGTAATAGCTTTCGGTGCAGTAGGAGTGAACACCAATACCTCGCGCCAATCTTCGCGGCGTGCAAGCTCATTAATAAAACGGGATGATAAAGAACGTGCGGGAGGCAGATTAGGATGACGATCCGTAAAATCACGGATCTGCGTTGATGTAGCAAGTGACAGATCCTGAGTCAGCTCCCGGTATTGCAGATAAGGATAAAGCGGATAGTCTTTCAACGTTGGCATCAGCCTCGCGATTTCAGCCTTATCGCCGACATTCCACGCTTGTTTAATTTGCTGATATCTCTGCCGCTGATTTTCCAGAGAATCAGCGCTTGCTGCTATAGAGATAAAAACCAACCCTACAGCTACCGCAAGGTATTGCCATTTAGCCATTATCACGCTCCTTCCGGAGATCAATCAAATAGGTTAATATTACGAATGTATAGACAGCATAATAATATAATTACTACCATTTACCACATCAATTTACCCTATGATGAGATATTTAACCACATATTCGTAGCAGGTAAGTTTTTTATCTAATAGATTGATTCACTTTAATAAGCTCAACCTAAGATCATTTTATTCGAGCAATTGGGTTCTAGAGTTTATTAACTTAAATCGGGTAAACTGTGACAAATCGTGTTCAGATGAACATCAATAACCTAAACAGATATAATCAGGTATCAACGCGCCCTGTCCATGCGACTTGCTTCGCAAAACAGGCATTATCACCATCAGAGATAGCGAGGCTTATAGCAACGTGGCTCAATACGTCTACACCATGCATCGGGTCGGTAAAATTGTTCCCCCGAAACGTCATATTCTGAAAAATATCTCCTTGAGTTTCTTTCCAGGAGCAAAAATTGGCGTCCTTGGCCTTAATGGCGCCGGTAAATCGACCTTACTGCGCATTATGGCTGGCATCGATAAAGATATCGAAGGAGAAGCTCGCCCACAACCAGGAATTAAAATTGGCTATCTACCACAAGAGCCTAAATTAAACCTTGAGCACACTGTCCGCGAAGCCGTGGAAGAAGCAGTCAGCGAGGTAAAACACGCGCTGACTCGTTTGGATGAAGTCTACGCAGCCTATGCTGATCCTGACGCTGATTTTGACAAACTGGCTAAAGAGCAAGGTGAACTGGAAGCGATTATTCAGTCCCACGATGGGCATAACCTTGATAACCAGCTTGAACGTGCCGCTGATGCCCTACGTCTGCCGCCGTGGGATGCAAAAATCGAGCATCTATCCGGGGGAGAGCGACGCCGTGTGGCAATCTGCCGCTTACTGCTGGAAAAACCCGATATGCTGCTACTGGACGAGCCTACGAACCACCTTGACGCCGAATCTGTCGCTTGGCTGGAACGCTTCCTACACGATTACGAAGGTACCGTTGTCGCCATTACCCACGACCGCTACTTCCTTGATAACGTTGCCGGTTGGATTCTGGAACTTGACCGTGGTGAAGGTATTCCGTGGGAAGGTAACTACTCTTCATGGCTGGAACAGAAAGATGCTCGTCTGGCTCAAGAAGCCGCAACAGAAGCCGCACGTCGTAAATCCATTGAGAAAGAGCTGGAATGGGTTCGCCAAAATCCGAAAGGCCGTCAGGCAAAAGGTAAAGCACGTCTGGCCCGTTTTGAAGAATTAAATAGCGTTGAATACCAGAAACGTAACGAAACCAGCGAACTGTTTATTCCACCTGGGCCACGCCTGGGCGACAAAGTTCTGGAAGTGGAAAATTTAACCAAATCCTATGGCGACCGGGTTCTGATTGATAATCTGAGCTTCTCTCTGCCAAAAGGAGCGATTGTTGGGATTATCGGGCCTAACGGAGCCGGTAAATCTACCCTGTTCCGTATGATCTCCAACCAGGAACAGCCCGATTCCGGCACTATCACGTTAGGTGAAACCGTCAAACTCGCTTCTGTCGATCAGTTCCGTGACAGCATGGATGATAAGAAAACCGTTTGGGAAGAGATTTCCGGCGGTCAGGATATTATGCGTATCGGTAACTTCGAGCTGCCAAGTCGCGCCTATGTTGGCCGTTTTAACTTCAAAGGTGTTGATCAAGGCAAACGTGTCGGTGAGTTGTCTGGTGGTGAAAGAGGACGGCTGCATCTGGCTAAACTACTGCAAGTTGGCGGTAACATGCTGTTGCTCGACGAACCAACCAACGATCTGGACATTGAAACCTTGCGCGCACTGGAAAACGCCTTGCTGGAATTCCCAGGTTGTGCGATGGTTATTTCCCACGATCGTTGGTTCCTTGATCGTATCGCAACCCACACCATTGATTACCAAGATGAAGGTAAAGTCACTTTCTTTGAAGGTAACTTTAGTGAATACGAAGACTATAAAAAGCGGACTCTCGGAGCAGAAGCATTGGAACCGCATCGCATTAAATATAAGAGAATCAGCAAATAATCATATTGAAAATGGCCTGGAGACAGGCCGTTTTCCGCTCAATTATTTAGATATAAACTCATAGTCTTATTCATTATGCTATGTGTAAGATACGTGTCATGGATAATCTTTCCTTCTTTCAACGTAATAATACGATCTGCATGTTTGATAAGCCTATTATCCTGTGAAGCCACAACAACCGTGCCTCTTTGGTTATGAGCAATAAAATTTAAGATATCAATCGCTATTTGGCAGTCATCATTATCAAGATAACGGGTTGGCTCATCAGCAAACAAATACCGAGGACTTTTCACAATGGCGCTGGCTATTGCCACCCGTTGTTTTTCATTATCACGTAATTCCTTGGGATATATATCTTTCTTATGTTTCAAACCAACAATATTCAGTGCCTTGGTTGCCCTGACTGTTGCTTCTTGATGAGAAGTCGTGATTCCACAAGAAAGAGATAATAGCAAATTATCCAGAACCGTAAGTTCATTAGATAAATTAATTCTTTGAAAGATAAAACCACAATTTATCAAATGAAATCTATCTAACTCGAAGTTATTCATCCTCCCCAATTCATTATCAGCAATTAATATTTTTCCTCCGTCGAGAGGCAATAACCCAGAAATCATTGCCAGCAAAGTACTTTTTCCTGAACAGAGATCCCCATTAATCAAAGTAAATTCACCTGGAAAAATAGAAAGAGTGATGTCTGAAATCATTTTCTGGTTAGCTTTACTTTTCGAAAAACCATATGAAATATCAATGGCTTCAATCGTAGCGATTTGATTCAAATTCATTATCTCAGCATAATTAATAGTGTAAGAAATCTGGCATTATCAGTAACTCTTACAGCCAGAGCAATCCGTAAAAATACAGATATTCATCATTATAAGATTACACAAACGAGGGAAAATCATATAAGAAATATCTCAATTGAAAGTATATCAATATTTCTACCAGTGACTATTTCAAATGACTATCTGCATGCTAAAATCAAAATTTTACTAAACAAGAGCAACCCACTCCTACCAACCATTCATTAACAATAGGCTACTATCTTGTTAGTACAAATAAAAAAATAACATCAGACAAATAATTTTTTATAGATAAAAACACCTTAATATCATAACAACATGTTAAAATTAATATTTAACCATCATAATAACAGCTACACATCGAACATTAAATTATTAATAAAGAAATCAACCCTCTCTTATTCCCAGACCAATCAAAAACCCAAGAACTTTTATTTATAAATCAACCGGGAAGTATTTAATTATTAATTTTGTTTTTATTCAAGAAATAAATAATCAATAGAAGTATCAAAAATATTAATAGCTGTTATATATTTTATTACTTACAGGAAATAAAAATATCCACCCACAATGCATATTGTGATTGGATATATATTTATTAATTTATCATATAAAATATTATATATAAACCTAATTACAAACGATTCAACTAACGTGTCATTTAGGATTAGCCGCTAAAAGTTGCTGAATGAGTTCAATACAACGTAGGAAGCGCTGATCATAATCAGGTGAATCCACATTGACATATTCAATACTATTACTTTTCAGCATATCCTCCAACAGTTGCTGGAACTCTTTACGATCCTGTTCGCTGCCAAGACTACGCAAACCATCAGCAACCCAAGGGGTGTTGTTTTCCAGTAAAATGACTAAATCAAATCGGTATTCATCAATTAATGCCTGAACAAACGGATGTTCACGTCCTTCATATCGCTTACAGAATGCTTGGGTAGTGACAAAATCGGTATCTATAAATGCGACTTTATTCGCATATTTTACGGCAAAATCAATATACTGAGCTTGCCCTAATGCAATCTTGTCATAGTCCGAATATTGCAGCGCCATCTCATCTCCCCCCAGATGAGAAAAAACATAATCACGACCATATTCCCAAGCGCTTGTCGTATTAAAAATATTTGCCAATTTGTTAACTAACGTAGATTTACCACTGGACTCTCCACCAAGAATCGCTACGGTACGAACAAAAAAAGGTTTCACTTCCGTAGGAATATATTCCCAATGGCGGAATGGGTCCTGGCGAATATGCCGACCACTGATTTTCATAAATGAACGTTGTGGATCGATAAGAATTGTCTCAATTCCTAAATGCTCTTTATATCGGCAAGCATCCTGAGTTTCGCTGGAGTATATATAAGTTGGATTAATGCCTTTTTTTGCCATAAAAGCTCTCATGCCTTCACTCCACACACCCCAACCATGTGGATAAGGTTCAATTCCCTGTTCATCAAAAGAGTGAATATGAATATTTTTCTGATATTTAAACGTTTGTAGCAACCAGCGCAGACGATCACTCACCGTGGGTTGCTGAGACATAGAACTGCTTATAAACAGCTCCCGATCTCTAGGCTCATCATGGCAAAGCATAATATGCAACTCATCCACCTGACTACAGGCCCGTTGAATCAGATAGATATGCCCGGTATGCAAGGGATAAAACTTGCCAAATACCACTCCAACCGTTTTATTTTGTACAGGATATTGCAACCTCAGATAGTGATGGAGGGCAGCCAGTTTTTGGGCGCTGGGACTTTTAATTTTGTCATTAATTAATTGACTGAGATAACCTTTGGTCATACCACTTGCATCGGCAACCTGTTGCAACGTACAACCTGTCTGTTTAATCGCTTCTTTAAGGTAGTCAAATTGGCCCATATCTCCTCCCTGTTTAATCAAAATCATCCATAACAGATAACGCATCCGCCAACTTTTTCACACCAAAAACTTGCATCTCTGGCAGCGCTTTTTTTGGCATATTGGCATAAGGCACTATCGCCCGTTTGAAACCATGTTTAGCGGCTTCGGATATGCGTTCCTGCCCACTGGGAACAGGGCGGATTTCTCCTGCCAACCCGACTTCGCCAAATACAACTAAATCACGGGGTAACGGCCTATCCCGAAAACTGGAGACTAAAGAGAGCAGTAAAGCGAGATCCGCGCTGGTTTCCGCGACCTTAACGCCCCCCACCACATTCACAAACACATCCTGATCGGACATTTGCAAACCTCCGTGACGATGAAGGACCGCCAACAGAATAGCCAGCCGGTTTTGCTCCAACCCCACAGCCACCCGCCGTGGATTGGTCATCATGGAATGATCCACCAGCGCCTGAATCTCTACCAACAGAGGACGAGTCCCTTCCCACACCACCATGACAGAACTGCCCGCGGTAACTTCATCGCCACGGCTCAGGAAAATAGCCGATGGATTACTCACTTCACGCAATCCCTGTTCTGTCATGGCAAATACACCAAGCTCATTAACCGCCCCAAAACGGTTTTTATGACTACGTAAAGTGCGAAAGCGGGAATCCGCTTCACCATCAAGCATCACAGAGCAATCAATACAGTGTTCCAACACTTTCGGCCCCGCCAACGAACCATCTTTGGTCACATGACCGACCATAACAATGGCAACACCACGAGTCTTAGCAAACCGAGTAAGATAAGCGGCAGTCTCTCTCACCTGAGCGACACTCCCCGGCGAAGATTGGATATCCGCCATATGCATCACCTGAATGGAGTCAATCACCATCAACTTTGGCTGCTCCTGCTCCGCAATCAAACAAATTTGTTCAATGCTGGTTTCTGACAACATATTCAGATTATCAGCCGGCAACCCCAACCGGTGCGCACGCATTGCAACTTGCTGTAACGACTCCTCCCCGGTGACATATAAAGTTTTCATCTGCGCAGACAACTGACACATCGTCTGCAACAACAAGGTACTTTTCCCGGCTCCCGGATTACCGCCGATCAGAATCGCGCTACCGGGAACAACCCCGCCGCCAAGCACCCGATCGAACTCTTTAAATCCGGTAGAAAAACGAGGAAGTTCTTCCAGACTAATCTCTGATAATTTCTGAACTCTGCTGACGCCAGCATCTCCCGCATAACCACTGAACCTGTCATTACGGGAAGAAGACGCTGCGGCCAAGCGCACCTCAGTAATGGTATTCCAGGCATGACACGCACTACATTGCCCCTGCCAGCGAGGATAATCCGCTCCACACTCATTACAGACAAATGCCCGCTTTGCTGCTTTAGCCACTCTGCACTCCTAAAAACTTTATTAACGCTCTTCGTGTTTGAGACCACAACTTAACACACACAATACTCCCATGAGATCAGCATGACGGATGGTTACTTTCGACTGTGCATAAACTTTCGGTTTAGCATGGTAAGCGATACCTAACCCTGCTTTGCGGATCATCTTCAAATCATTAGCGCCATCACCAATCGCGACAGTCTGTTCCAATGGGATATCCAGTTTTTTCGCCAACTTCACCAATGTAGCAGCCTTATACTTAGCATCAACAATTGGCCCGATAACCTTACCTGTCAACTTGCCATTTTTTACTTCTAACTGATTGGCTACCGCCGCCATCAAACGTAAATTCCGACGCAAATGGTCAGCAAAATAGGTAAAACCACCCGACGCGATCGCCACATGCCAATCAAGGGATTGTAACTTACGCACTAAACTGGTCAGCCCCGGCATAAGTGGTAAATTTTCGACAACCTGCCGCAGAATATCAGCATCAGCCCCTGCCAACTGAGCAACTCGTTCCCGCAGACTATCAGAAAAATCCAACTCTCCTTGCATCGCTCGCTCGGTAATTTCAGCGACTTTATCACCTACGCCAGCCAAACGGGCTATTTCATCAATACATTCAATTTGAATTGCCGTTGAATCCATATCCATCACAAGCAAACCCGGTGACCGCAACCTTGGGATCTGCCCCAACGGAACCACATCCAACCGACATTCATCGGCTAGCCGCTTAATACGCGTAGTCAAATTTCCGGCAATGCGTACCACCTGATAATCATCAATGCGCCATGAAGAGACGATGACAATAGCAGCGCCAAGCCGATGCTGGAAATTACTGATACGCTGTTTATCCAGGCCACGACCATATATCAACCAGCCACTGTCACCAGCCCGGTAATCCAATGGCATAACTTCTTCACCACTTAACGAAAGTGGTAATCCCGGCCACTTATGGACCTCTTCCGGCAAATAGTGATAAGCCAGATTATTAGACATTAATCCCTACTCCTGTAATCCCACATGATTTAACAGCAAAAAATTGCGCTTCAAACTATCCTCTCTGTACTGCATCTGGCAACATGGCGTTGGCCAAAGCTTGGAAGAGATAACGATGATCAAAGCTAAATTAAAATTCCGACTGCATAAAACAGCTATTATATTGATTTGCATTGCTTTATTAGTATTTCTAATGCAGGGCGTTTCTTATTTTAGCCGTTCTCACCAACAAGCCCAGATGGATCAATTTGAGGAATTGGCAAAAACCTTGGCAAAACAAGTCGCATTCAGCTTATCTGATTATATGGAGAGTGGCAGCAAAGATCTTAATAATGAGCGAATACAGGCTAATTTACATCATCTAACGACAAACAGCCGCATACTTGATGCCAGTGTTTATCTTAACAATGGAACACAGGTTGCCCATAGCGGAGAGGACGTCTCGGTGCGGGATCGTCTATCTTTGGATGGTAAAAAAGCCGGCAGCTATTTTAACTACCAGATAGTCACACCCATCCCAGGAAAAGAGGAGCCAAAAGGTTTTCTACGCCTGACACTGGATACCCACAAATTGGCAACAGAGTCCAAGCAGGTGGATAACACGACTAACTTACTTCGGATCATGATTTTACTCGCTTTAGCAATTGGTTTTATTCTGGCACATAACCTATTGCAATTAGCCCCAAGCCGCTGGCAGCAATCGCCTTATTTACTGACAGCCAACAGCAAATCAAGTGAAGAAAAAGAGAAATAATTTCTCGCTAAATCATTATTTCACCTTGGTGATTGATTCTGACAATCACCAATAATTCAATCCATTCGCATATTTGCTAAGAAACAAATGTCCGACAATTAATTAATTAATAATCCAGAAAAAACAATATCACTCATTCACTCAATACCGAAAAAAAACAATTTCAACTGTTACTTTAACTACAATTAAATAACAATATTCTTAGTGACACACATCACATATTTATCAATATATAAAATTAAATTATAAACATCTGACATTAGCTATATAACCCATTAATTAATAAAGCATTTTCCATTCTTTCTCATTTTCCAACAAAAACACATCTAGTTGTTTTTTATTATAAATTTAAAACAAGCTGTATTTCTCAATCATATCAACACATAAATCCATATATTGATTGTTAAGTTAAATTAATGATTAATAGCGCCCCAAAAATTACATATCGCGTGCGGGATGCCAAAGAATAATGCAAAAAAGGGCCATTGTTTTTACTAGCTTTCTTATTATTACTATCAGTGCTAAAGCTACCGAAATATCAGATCAACAACTTATTCATCAACAGGAACGGCAGAAAGCCCTAGAGGCTCAATTAGCACCGCCGCCAGAGGATATTCGTCTGTCTGTTCCTGAAACAGCAGTACCCTCTGAATTTCCTGTCGATACGCCCTGTTTTCCTATTACGCGTGTCGTTCTTGAAGGCACCGAACATTTTCCTCACTGGTTACCTTTAAAACGTTTAGCTCAACAGGGAGAAAATCACTGCCTGGGCACCCAGGGGATTAATATATTAATGACTCGGATACAAAACCGATTAATTAATCATGGCTATGTTACTAGCAGAGTATTAGCTCCCAGTCAGGATCTTAATTCCAAGACATTAAAGCTGATGATCTTACCGGGAAAAGTTGGGCATATTCGCTATACCGCTGAAAGCGATAATTATATCCAACGGATAACCACATTCCCTCCCCGTGAAGGAAAATTGCTTGATTTACGGGATATCGAACAAGGATTAGAAAATTTACAACGTTTTCCTACCGTTCAAGCCAACATGGAAATTGCACCGAATGAGCAATTAGGAGAAAGCGATATCGTACTGGATTGGCGTCAATCAAGACATTGGCGGCTAGCCTCCTATCTGGATGATTCTGGTTCTAAAAGTACCGGGCGTTATCAAGGCGGATTAACTTTATATCTGGATAATCCTCTTGCGTTGAGTGATCTATTTTATATTTCCGGTGGGCGTGATATTCACTCCCCTTCTGGCCGCAGCAGCAAAAACTATACCATCCACTACTCCCTACCGGTGGGATACTGGATGGCAGGCATCACCGCCAGTAATTACGATTACAACCAAAAGGTAGCCAGGCCAAATGGAGACGACAAATACAGTGGCAAAAGCAAAAACCTGAATGTCCAACTCAGCCGAGTCCTGCATCGTAACGCCAGCCAGAAAACTTCGGTTAATGGTGAAATTTATCGTCGCACATCCAAGAGTTTTATTAATGACCTAGAAATTAGCGTACAGCACCGGGAAACGGCTGGCTGGAAATTGGGATTATCTCATCGTCACTACATCGGTAAAGCGACCCTGGATGCCGGAGTGACTTACCAACAGGGAACACGCTGGTTTGGGGCACTGCCCGCACAAGAAGAGATCCGCGGTACAGCAACCGCCCTACTTAAAACAACCCAGTTTTCCGCGGCACTTTCTGCGCCGTTTACCCTATTTTCTCAACCATTCATCTACAAAACCCAGTACCTGCGCCAAATAAGCTCCAGGCCATTGACGCCACAGGATCAATTTTCAATCGGCAACCGCTGGACCGTACGCGGATTTGACGGCGAACGCACGCTAAATGGAGATCATGGCTGGTACAGCCGTAACGAACTGGAATGGCAAACCCCACTGAATGGTCAATCCCTGTATTTGGGCATGGATTATGGCGAAATCGGCGGGCCGGGAAATGAGCAACGTCTGGGAAAACATCTGGCGGGCGGCATTCTAGGCTATCGCGGCAGTCTTAAAGGCGTGAGCTATGACCTGTTTGCCGGTATCCCGCTATCCAAACCGGATGGCTTTCAAACCTCATCAGTCACCACCGGATTCAGTTTGTACTGGCAGTACTAATTCAAAATAACAACGCAGCCAAAGTTATCACAGATAAAAAGTGTTAGTGGAGAAAAACAATGAACAAGCATCTGTATCGTATTATCTTTAACAAAGCCCGGAACATGCTGATGGTCGTGTCTGATATTGCCACCTCCGGGCAAGGTAGTACGGTACGCCGCCGTAGTCGTCGGCAATCATCACAATGCCTTTGCCGGTTAACGACGTTACGACTAAGTTTGTTATTGGCAACCGGCTGCATCTCCCTAACAACGCAAGCAAATATTGTGGCCGACGGACAAGCGCCGGGTAATCAACAACCGACTATCCTGAACAGCGCGAACGGTACGCCACAAATCGATATTCAAACCCCTAACGCCGCGGGTATCTCGCATAATACCTACACCCAATTTGATATCGATAAACAAGGTGTCATTCTTAACAACAGTCACGAGGCTGTCCAAACTCAACTGGGCGGCATGGTGGCGGGAAATCCGTGGCTCGCCAAAGCAGAAGCCAAAATTATTCTCAATGAAGTGAACAGCATTAACACCAGCAAACTCAATGGCTGGATAGAAGTCGCCGGACAAAAAGCCGACGTTATTATTGCCAACCCGGCGGGTATCACCTGCAACGGATGTGGATTCATTAACGCCCATCGCGCAACACTCACCACGGGACAAGCCATGATGGAACAAGGCCGGCTGAAAGGCTTTGATATTGAGCGGGGAGAAGTCCGCATTGAAGACCTGGGACTGGACAGCTCACAACAAAATTACACCGAAATTATTGCCCGCTCGGTGGTAATCAACGGCAAACTGCACGCGAAAGATCTAAAAATCACAACCGGAAGTAATATCGTTGATGCAGCTCACCAAAATATTGAGAAAAAAACTGCTGACGGCAGCAAGAATCCATCATTTACGCTGGACGTAGCCGCACTCGGTGGCATGTACGCCAATAAAATCGTGCTGGTGGGTACCGAGTTTGGCGTAGGGGTACGTAACGCCGGCCACATCGGAGCAACCGCCGGTGACGTCCGTATCACGGTTGATGGACAGATTGAGAACAGTGGCACAATCGCTGCACGAAGTAACACCACAATCAAAGCGGAGTCGATACAGAGCGCCAAAGGCAGCATCCTGGCTGCCGGAATTGATGATAAAGGGAAAGCCACGCTGCCCGGATCGCTGACACTGACCGCCAAACAGCAAATTCAGGCCAATGGAAAAAATCTGGCAACCAATACTCTGGAAGTACAGAGTAAAAAGATTGATCTCAGCGGCAGTCAAACTTCTGCCAACAACATTCAACTCACTGCCAGTCAGCAAGAGATTAGCACCGCCAACGCTACAGTCACCGCTGACCGCTTTACAGCCAAAACACCAAGCCTATTTAACAATGACAGCGGAACACTGGTAGCACGAGAAATCAACTTAACTACTCCAGACTTATCCAACAAGCAGGGGAAAATTAATCAAACCGGCAACGGCGAGCTGGTACTGAACACCCAAACACTGAATAACCACAGCGGGACCATTCTCAATGAAGGGAAACGACTGGCTATCACCACAAGAAATCTGGACAACAGTCATGGAAAAATCGCCAATAACGGGAATGATCTGAACCTAATCGTCCACGAGAAAGCGGACAACACGGAAGGAGGGACAATTCAACTCGCCGGTAAAGGTAAACTGTCACTCAACACCCATCAGTGGATAGGTGACGGAGGCAAACTGCTCTCCAATGGTGAACTGGATGTACAAGCCCACAACCTGCAACTGAACAAAAAAGCAGTCACTACCGCCGACAAAATTACAATAACAACAGACACATTAAGCCATCAGAGTGGAATAATGCAGCAACAGGGTAAGGACAGAATGTCCCTTACTGCCAAGACTCTGAATAACCAAAATGGCGAGATTAAAGGTAATGGCAACCTGAAAATCGATGCCACTACCTTAGATAACAGCAAAGGTAAAATCATAGCAGCCAAACAAGGCACCTTGGAACTGACTGTTAATGACGCTCTGAATAACCAAGATGGACAGCTAGAAGCCGGTCAAGATATCCAACTCACAGCAACACAGCTTGATAACAGCCGGGGCAAAATCGCTGCAACCGGTGGCAGCACAGAACTGATCATTGGGAAAAACATTGAAAACGTTGACGGACGAATCGAAGCCAAAACGACGCTCACCACAAAAAGTCAGGCGTTAAATAACCATCAAGGATCATTACTGGCTCAGCAGATAGACAGCCAAACCAAAGGACATAAATTCACCAACACCGCAGGACAAGTCATTGCCCAAGAAAAACTCACCCTAAACAGCGGTGAGCTGGATAACACGTTTGGTTTGTTACAATCTGGCAGTGACATGATAGTCAATACTCATGGGCAGAAACTGACTAACACGAAAGACACTAAAAATGGTGACAAAAAAGAGACTCAAAAAGGCACCATATTAAGCAAAGGCAATCTGGAACTCCGTACCGGGGATATCAACAACACCGCCGGCATTATTTCCGCTAAAGGAAAAACCACCCTTAACGCCGGTAGCGTTGACAATACCGATGGTCAACTCTTATCACAACAGATGGCGGAATTGACCACACAGGCATTAAATAACACTCGTGGACAGATCCAATCAGAGTCAAGCCTGTTGCTGGATACTCAAAACCAAGCCCTGACCAATACCGACAGTGGCAAAACTGGCGGTATCATTGCCAAAGACTCATTACGCATTTCCAGCGGTAAACTGACTAATGACGCAGGCGTTATCCTTGGTCATGGCATCAACATTGATACCCATCAACAAGCACTGAGCAACCAAAGCGGCGCCATATCCAGTAAGAAAAACCTAAAACTCGATAGCGGAGAACTCAATAGTACAGGCGGGAAAATAGAATCTACCGGCGATATGATACTGGACACGCACGGAGAAAAACTGACCACCGCCAAAAGCGGTGATACCGGTGGCGTTATCAGCGAGGGAACACTGACCTTAACCACAGGCGAGATCGACAACCACGATGGCACTATCACTGGAACAGGGACGACAACGATAACGGGTAGAAACCTCCACAACCAACGAGGAAAACTTGTCAGCAAAACCGGCCCCCTGACATTAACGGTAAACAAAACTGACAACAGCGGCGGGTTACTACAATCCGCTAGTGACCTGACATTGGATACGCAAGGTGGGCTGCTAACCAACACCAACAGTGGCAAAGACCGGGGCATAATCAGCATAGGCAACATGAAGCTGACGACCCAAGGCGTTAACAACGATGCTGGCCTAATCCATGCGGGAAAAAACCTGATCCTTGACGGACAGAAAGGAACCATAACCAACCGCGACAGCCTGCCTAATCAGGGTATCCGTAGCTCAGGAGACTTGACGCTGACTGCAAGCGCTATTGATAACCATCAAGGATCTGTAGAAGCTGATAAACAACTCACCGTGACATCCGGGACAGTTGACAATACCGGCGGCCTGTTGAAATCCGGCACAACCCTGTCGCTCAACACCCAAGGCCAGAAACTGACTAACGCACAGAGCGGAGAAAAACGTGGTATCCGCAGCGGCAGTGATCTGACACTGGAAGCCGGTGAAATTGATAACACCGCTGGCCTGATAGATGCACAAGGTGAAACCACGCTAACTAGCCAAAACCTCAACAACACCGGCGGTAAAATCCTCTCGCGGAAAAAAGCCGATCTGACAACACAAGCGGTCAACAACCAAAGTGGACAGATACAATCCGCAACCAGTCTGAAATTAGATACACAACAGCATGAACTGACTAGCACCGACGGCAGGATCATCGCGGAAAATGACTTGGAACTGGCTACCGGTAAATTGATCAATGACCGCGGATCTATCCGTGGCGATCAAACCCACATTAACACTCATCAGCAAGCGCTAAATAACGTGGCTGGCACCATAACCAGTAAGAAAAACCTAAAACTCGATAGCGGAAAACTCAACAGTACCGGCGGGAGAATAGAGTCCGCCGGTGATATGACGCTGACCACTGACGATATTAACAACCAAAACGGTGTGATTATCGGTACAGGAACCACAACCGTTACCGGTGGTGAACTGAAAAACCAAGGCGGAACCCTCGCCAGTGAAACCAGCGCACTCACATTGACCGTGAAAAAAACCGATAACAGCGGCGGCCTGTTGAAATCTGCTGGTGATCTGACACTCGATACACAAGGTGAGCTACTGACTAACCTCAACAGCGGCGAGACCGGGGGCATAATCGGTGCAGGCAATGTCAAGCTGACCGCTCAAGGCATCAATAACAAAGCTGGCTGGATCCATGCGGATAAAAACCTAACTCTAGATGGGAAACAAGGCAAAATAACCAACCGCAACAGCCAGCCTAAACAGGGGATCTCAAGCAAGGGAGAGTTGACAATAACCGCGGGCACCATCGATAACCAACAGGGAAGAGTCATCGCCGATAAGCAGCTCAACGTGACATCAACAGGAGCCGTTGATAATACCAGCGGCAAAATGCTCAGCCAGCATCAACAACTCACCATGAATACCGGTGAACTGAATAACACGAGTGGTTTGCTGCAATCCAAAACAACTCTTTCACTCAACACTCACGGCCAAAAACTGACTAATACACAAAGCGGGAATGACCTCGGCATACTCAGCGGCAGTGACCTGACTCTGGAAGCCGGTGAAATTGATAACACCACCGGCAAGATAGATTCACAAGGCGAAACCACGCTAACTAGCCAAAACCTCAACAACACCGGCGGTAAAATCCTCTCGAAGGGAAAAGCCGATCTGACAACACAAGCAGTCAACAACCAACGTGGACTGATACAATCCTTAGCCAGTCTGAAATTAGATACACAACAGCATGAACTGATCAGCACTAGCGGTAAGATCGTCGCGGAAGATGCTTTAGAACTGGCTACCGGCAAACTGATCAATGACCGCGGCGATATTCGTGGTAATGAAACCCGCATTAACACTCATCAGCAAGCATCAACAACTGGAACTCAATACCGGCGAACTGAATAACGCCGGTGGTCTGTTGCAATCCAACACCACCCTTTCACTCAACACTCACGGCCAGAAACTGATTAACACTCAAAGCGGAGATAAACACGGCATACTCAGCGGCAGTGACCTGATACTGGAAGCCGGTGAAATTGATAACACCGCCGGCAAGATAGATTCACAAGGCGAAACCACGCTAACCAGCCAAAACCTCAACAACACCGACGGTAAAATCATCTCGCAGAAAAAAACCGAGCTGACAACACTGGCGGTCAACAACCAAAGCGGGCTAATACAATCCTCAGCCAGTCTGAAACTAGATACTCAACAGCAGAAACTAACGAATACCAATAGTGGAAAATTTAACGGAATCCTCGCACTGGATGGCTTAAAACTGATTACAGGTGAACTCATCAATGATCTCGGATATATCCGTAGCGATGAAACACATATTGATACGCATAAACAGACATTAAGCAATCTAACCGGCACTATAGTCAGTAAGAAAAACCTACAACTCTATAGCGGCAAGTTAGACAGTACCGGTGGACTAATAAAGTCTGGCGGCAACATGACGCTAGATACTCACGGAGAGAAACTGACCAACGCCAAAAGCGGTAAGACCAAAGGCGTTATCAGTAAAGGAACTATGACACTGACCACCGGTGAAATCGACAATCAGGATGGTGCGATCATCGGTACAGGAGCAACAACAGTTACCGGCGGTGAACTGAAAAACCAAGGCGGAACACTCATCAGCGAAAAAGATGCGCTGACATTATCGGTGAACCAAACTGACAATAGCGGCGGCTTGTTGCAATCCGCAAGTAAGCTGACTCTCAATACGCACGGCCATTCCCTGACCAATAAAAACAGTGTTGATAAAGGCGGCATTCGCAGCCAAGACGACATATCCATTACCAGCGGTGATTTACATAATCAGGTCGGCATGATTACTAGTCGTAAAATCACCACCCTGAACACTGCTGCCGTGAATAATACTCAGGGCACTATTGCTGGTGCTCAACAGATAAAACTCACTACCCAAGCATTCAATAACCAACAAGGCACCGTCGATTCTGATGGCAACCTGAACCTCAACACCCAAGGCCAACGCCTGAATAACCAAGGTGATAAAGATAAATCAAGCAAATTCTCTGCCCAAGGAGATTTGACACTGGATATCGGTGAGTTAAACAACGACGCCGGTTTTATCGCCGCTGATGGCAAAACTAAGATTACCGGTACAACTCTCACCAATAAAAAAGGACGAATTGCGGGCAACAGTGGACTGGACATTCATAGCCAAACACTTACCAACCACAGTGGCTCATTAAAGTCAGCAAAAACCGTCAATATTGACACGAACGGGCAGCTACTGAACAACCAGCATGGCCAGATTATGGGCGATGGCAACACCACGGTAACCAGCGGCAAACTGGATAACCAACACGGACACATTCAGGGTAAAAAACTCACCATCGACACCGGGCAAACCGATACGGATAACCAGGACGGTAAGCTGTTGTCAACAGACACCATGAGCCTGAATACCCTACAGCTCGACAACCGCCGCGGGCAGGTCAACGCCATAGGTGACGCGACGATTGACGCACAAAAACAAACGAATAACACTGGCGGCTTTATCCACAGTGACCACCAACTGACACTCAAAACAGCAGAACTCATTAACCGGGAGACTAATCACCTTGACCAAGGTATCGAAGCCCAAGACCTGATAATTGAAGCTCAACAAGTGGATAACACCCAAGGCGCATTACGGGGAACCAACCGCCTGCAAGCCATCATTAACCAGTCACTGAAAAACGAACAAGGACTCGTCTCCGGTGGAAAACAACTCACCATCAAAGATGAAACCCAGGAACTGACAGTGAATAACCAGCAAGGCACACTGATTGGGAGTGAAATGGTCAATATTAAAGCCAACTCCTTGAGCGGTGACGGCCAGACCTTATCACAGGGCGATATGGAGGTAAAATTAAAACAGGACTTCCACAATACCGGCAACATCGCCGCCGACGGTAAGCTGTCTCTGGAAACCGACGGCAACATTATCAATAACAGCACAATTAAAGCCTGGCAAACATTGCATCTGGGAGCCAAACCACCTCACCAATACCCAGACCGCGGAAATCAGTGCCAAGCAAACCGAAGTCAACGTCCGCAACACGCTGACCAACACCGGACTCATTGACGGCGAACAGACCCATCTCACCGCCAAAGTACTGGACAACACTGGAACCGGACGTATTTACGGTGACCAAATAGCCCTAAAGACTGGCACTCTCAATAACACAGCGAAAGATGGCAAAGCCGCTGTCATTGCCGCCCGGGACCAATTAGATATCGGCACCGGAACCCTCAACAACAGTAACCATGCCCAAATTTACAGCGTGGGTGACATGCGCATTGGTGGACAACTGGATGAAAACCTAGCTGCTACTAGTCAAGCTGGCCGACTCAGCAACCATGCGGCAACCATTGAGGCCGGAGGTAACCTAAAGATTGATGCCGCTATTATCAAAAATACCAACAACGGTTTGGTCACCCATATCGTCGAAACAGAAAAATCTCAGCGTCATGAAGCAGTATTGAGCGGCCACACTACCCGCTATGATTGGTCACAAGTAGACACTTCCTACAGCAACAAATACGGCGTACATACCGCTGTTATGCCGGATGGTAGCAGTGATGATGAGTTTTACGAGTACCGATATACCCGTACCATCAATGAAACCCAGATAAAAGAGAGTGATCCGGGTAAAATCCTGTCCGGGGGTAATATGACCATCAATAGCGCGATGCTGACTAATGACGACAGTCAGATTGTAGCGGGTGGAATACTAGGGGGTGATATTGACGAGCTGCACAATAACGCCACCAAAGGCGAACGTATCATCACGGATGAAGGTAGCGAAATCCGTTGGTATGCCAAAAAGAAAAAACGTCGATTCAGAGGAACCAAAACCTCCCAAGGAAAAGATTGGGACGACTATAACCCAGCACCGATAATCGAAACCATTGACCTGAAAGCCCTAGCCTGGCAGGGCAACACTCGTCCAAACTCCACCGGCATAACAATCGGTGACAGGCAGCAAAGCCATGTTCAAAGCGCGCCAGCTGGGATTAACCAGACCTCAAGAATGGCGGAAGCCGGTGAAGTTACGTTCACAAACGCCACTATCAACGCCATCACACTACCGAACAGGGACATACCGATCGATCGTCCATTTCTTTCTCCTACAGGCCAACAGACTGAGCAAATATTATCGTCCAGCACAGTGGCACTACCAAACAGAGACGCACTGCCTGAACACCCCACACTTCCGCCTACCAGTCAACAGACTGAGCAAATATTATCATCCAGTACAGTGGCACTACCAAACAGAGATGCACTCACTGAACACCCAACACTTTCACCTACCGCTCAACAGACTGAGCAGATATTATCGTCCGGCACAGTGGCACTACCAAACCGGGACACCCTGCCTGAACACCCCACACTTCCGTCTACCAGTCAACAGACTGAGCAGATATTATCATCCGGCACAGTGGCACTACCAAACAGAGATGAACTCACTGAACACCCGGTACTTCCACCAGTTCAACAAACTGAACGGGTACTCCCCCCTGCCACTGTCACCCTACCAAACAGTGTTACATTAGATGAGCGCCCGCTGGTGTTACCAACCGGCCAACAATTTGAACTGGCGCTACCGTCTGATACCGTCCAAGGCCAAAGCATCGAACCGCTTATCCGCATCGTTGCTCCAGATACCCGCTTGCCGGACAACAGCCTGTTTGTCGTACAGCCGGGCAGTGACAGCCATTACCTGGTGGAAACCGACCCTAAATTCACCCAGTATAAAAAATGGCTGGGTACGGATTATATGCAACAACAATTAACCCTTGACCCAACACTGGCACATAAACGCCTGGGCGATGGGTTCTACGAACAGCGCCTGGTGCGTGAGCAAATCACCCAACTGACCGGACAGCGTTATCTGGCCGGACACAACAACGATGAAACTCAGTTCAAAGCACTAATGGAAGCTGGCGTTGCTTTCAGCAAACGGCAACAACTTACCCCCGGTATTGCACTGAGCCCGTCACAGATGGCACTGCTCACCTCAGACATTATCTGGTTGACCAACCGGACCGTGACTCTGGCAGATGGCACAAAACAGACCGTGACCGTGCCACAAGTCTACGCTCGCGTGAATAAAGGCGACTTGACCGGTGACGGCGCCCTGCTCTCCGGCAAAAACGTGACAATAAATAGCCGAGGAGATATCACCAACAGCGGCGCCATCAGCGGACGTGAAATCACCAAACTGACAGCAAACAATCTGACCAACAGCGGCTTTATCCAAAGCGGCAAAGTGGATTTAACCGCCCGGCAGGACATCACCAACCTCGGCGGACAAATTCGGGGCCGCGACCACGTTTCCGCACGGGCAAACCGGGATATCATCAGTACCTCTACCCTGCGCGGAGAAGGTGCTGACCGCTGGCTGGACCGACAAGCGGGTATTTATGTCCAAAATGACAACGGCACCATGTCGTTGAAAGCCCTCAACAACATCCGTCTCACCGCTAGTGAAGTCGATAATGCCGGCAAAGACAGCCAGACAGAGATAACCGCGGGACTCGATCTGACTCTGGACACCCTGCGTACTCATCGCACGGAAAACAGTGACTGGGGGAGCGACAACTATCGCCATCTGACACAACAACATGACGTTGGTAGCCAGATAAGCACTGCCGGCAACCTAGCCCTGCGAGCGAGCAATAACCTCAATGCCACCGCAGCTAACATGAACGCCGGTCAGCGACTGACGGCACGGGCCGGAAACAACCTCACTCTAGATGCCGGTACCGCTTCATCCGACCTGATAGAACACAGCAAACAGACCAGTAAGGGCTTACTCTCCAAATCCTCCGTCGAAACCCACGACGAAGTGCATGAACGCCGGGCGCAGAGCACCACGCTCAGTGGCGACAGCGTGACTGTACAGGCCGGGAATGACCTAAACATCATCGGCAGTAACGTCGCAGGCACTCAGGATGTTAATCTGGCCGCCGGCAATCAGCTCACCGTCACTACCGCTGATGAAGCCCGTCATGAAACGCACTTCAAGCAAGAGAAAAAATCGGGCCTGATGGGGACCGGCGGTATCGGCTTCACCGTCGGCAAAGCCAGCCAAAAATCCACTACCGACATCGACAGCAACCTCAACAAAGGCAGCACAGTAGGCAGCAGTCAGGGCAGTGTGACATTCAGCGCCGGAAAACAGCTCAACCTTCACGGCAGTGATGTGGTAGCGGGCCGCGATATGCAACTTTCCGGTCAAAACATTAACATCACCAGCGCAGAAAACAATCACACCGCTGTCACCAAAACCGAACAGAAACAAAGCGGCCTGACCGTGGCGCTGTCCGGCACAGCAGGCGGGGCCCTGAATTCCACTGTTCAAACAGTTCAAGCAGCCAGAAGTGAAAGTGACAGCCGAATCAAAGCCTTACAAGGCACCAAAGCCGCCCTGAGCGGAGTACAGGCAGTCCAGGCAGCTCGGCTGGCCAACGCTAAAGGCGGTGACGACAAAGCCAACAACAACCTGGTTGGCGTCAACCTCTCCTACGGCAGCCAGTCCTCCCGGTCAGAACTGAAACAGCACCAGACCACTCAACAGGGCAGCAGCCTGATGACCGGGGATAATCTCACCCTCACCGCTTCCGGTGCTCCAGACCAGAACGGCGATATTCGTATTCAGGGCGGCCAGTTGCAGGCGGGTAAAGACCTGCAACTCAATGCCAGCCGGGATATCCAGCTCTCATCCAGCCAGAACACCGAACAGACCACCGGCAAAAACAGTAGTCGCGGTGGTTCACTAGGCGTCGGTTTCACTGCCGGACCGGGGGGCACGGGTATCAACCTCTCCGCCAGTGTCAACTACGGCAAAGGCCGTGAAAGCGGCAACGGCGTCAGCCATAATGAAACTACGCTGGATGCGGGACAAACCGTCACCCTCAACGCCGG
>NZ_PUWT01000017.1:0-23630 GCF_002968995.1 Photorhabdus hindustanensis | reverse complement strand
TTGGACATTATTGTCACCAGTACCGGACTGAGCCGGGATAAAATTGAAGCGTTAAAGCATTAAATTAATCTTCTCTTTTACAGTAAAATGCCGATATTCAAGATCGGCATTTTTGTTTTTATTTTTACTGAATGGACATACGCCGGATCTCTCCCAATTTGTCCATCAACTGATTGAACAATCTCCGGAGCATGAAACGATGTTGATGACTATTGCAGAACAGCTTGAACAAAAAGGGTTTGAGCGAGGTATCAAGCAAGGTAGAAAGGAAGGCCGAGAGGAAGGCCGAGAGGAAGGCCGAGAAGAAGGCCGAGAAGAAGGTATTGAGCTAGGCCGAGAGAAAGGTAAAGTGGAAACGGCTCGTGCCTTATTACGGCATGGCGTGAGTTTGGACATTATTGTCACCAGTACCGGACTGAGCCGGGATAAAATTGAAGCGTTAAAGCATTAAATTCATCTTCTCTTTTACAGCAAAATGCCGATATTCAAGATCGGCATTTTTGTTCTTATTTATAGGGAGCGGAATGGCACCTTATTAAACATAAAATTATCCATCAGCATCTTCTATTATTACTGACATAAATGGGTATCGTGTGGCGAAGGGCAGCGCTGATGGGTATTTAAAAGGGCAACAGAAACTATAGTGATACTAGGAAAAAACCAAAAACATTATTTTCATGCTGAAACTCTTACATTGATTTTGGATAATTACAGTATCCATAAAAGCCGACTGATCAGTGATTGGCTAGCCCGTCATCCTAAATTTAACCTATTGTTTTACCTGTTTATTCTCCCCGGCTAAATAAAATTGAGCGTCTGTGGCGATCCTTGCATGAAACGGTGACACGAAATCATGGCTGTCAGTATATGTGGCAGTTGCTTGAGAAAGTGAAAGCGTTTTTAAATTCATCCCCCTACATGAATAGCAGAGAATAAAAAGAGTCGGTGTATCATAATTGTGAGAAGTTATTTATGATTATTTTTTATCACCAAACTGAATTTATTGCGCCAAAATAGAATTTAGCTTTTGCATCGAAACTGTTAAATTCCAAACTTTCGGGATATAGTAGTGGTCGTAGTGTCAACTTTGATCATAACACCTTTATTGAGACAAAATTCATTTTGATTTCCAATAAATCATAAGGCAACAACACAGTGAAAACAGGGCTAAAACAACGCTTTCGTATGCTAATAGGATTAGCAGTAATACTGATCATAATACAATTGTTTGATACTTTAACCGGTGGCGCACTAAGTAATTTAGGCATCATTCCTCGATACTCCCGAGGGTTAATTGGTATTCCGCTATCTCCATTCCTGCATGGTGACTGGGGGCACTTATTCAGCAATCTCCCCGTATTATTAGTATTGAGTGTGTTACTGATGGCACACTCCATTCGTTATTATGTTCTCGCCAGCCTGTTTATTATCTTTATGGAAGGAACATTAGTTTGGTTATTTGGGCGCACGGCTATTCATATAGGTGCCAGCGGATGGATTTTTGGTCTATGGGGATTGTTGCTGGCTAACGCCTTTTTCCTGAGAAGAATAAAAGATCTCTTCTTTGCGATTTTGGTGTTTGTGTACTACGGTGGGATTGTGTTTGGCTTATTACCGTGGCAAGAGGATATTTCAACGGAAGGACATATTTTTGGTGTGATATCTGGGTTGGTTTTCTCTTGGCTATCGAAGAGATGGATAATAGAGAGCCATTAGTTTTATGGCATCGGGGATAGGCCGTAAGTAGATTATCCCCATTTCAGATATTCATTGATAGTATACCCTATGGATTTCAAGATGCATCGCGACGGCAAGGGAGCGAATCCCCGGGAGCATAGATAACTATGTGATCGGGGTGAGTGCGGCTAACAAAGAGGCAACTTGAAAGATGACGGGTATAAACAGTAAAAAAATAAACTTGGTTACCTTTATGCCAGGAATAAATGAATGACCATTTAAAATGGAATGACTAATTAGGGTATTTAAGAGTGCGATATTGCGATTTTAGCCCTAATCTCATTTCTGAATTAAGAATCATATTCTATATCATTTGAAAGAACTCAATTTATCTTTTACTTTATTAACTCTGTTTTTTAAACAGAACAATGAACTCTATTTCCATGAAGTAAGAATTTTATTTGTGTTTTAAAAAAAACCAAATAATATAACGTCAATAAAAGTATAAATAGGACATATTCAATGCGTAATAGACTTTTTCTTTGGTTACTTGCCTTGCCGTTAGTATTAAGTTGTTATGGTGGCTGGCAATATTACCGAACCAGTGAACTGACTGAATCCCTCGATAGTATTAAATTGTTACATGCCAAAGCGACACAGTTGTTGCAAACCAATCCCAATATCACCATGAAATTCGGCGACACTTCTTTTACCGTCAATCAAATTCTCAATAGAACAGATGAAATAATTAACAGCAGAGAAGCCACATTCAGCGAGTTTCAGTCAATTTTAGATCTAGGGACGATTGGCGGTGGTGTATTATCACTACTGTTAGGGGGATTCGCGATTTTGCTATGTATGCGTAGTGGTAATGTGGCTCGCAAATCCCGCGATGAATTATTGAGGGTATTTGATCATTGTCGCCGGTTGCTGCCTTTTATTCTTGTCGGGCAGATGACATTGATTGGCCTCACTGTTTTTTCCCTGATCAGCTACGAAATACTTTGGTTTATTGGTAATTTTGAAATGAGAGGTGGCGGGGCAAAAATTGTTGCTGTTGCGGGCGTGACAGCATTGGCAATTCTGTGGTGCATCATTAAGGGTATTGCGAAACTCAAACACTGTTTTGTTATGTTTTCCCCTTCGGCCTCCCATTTGATGGGAAAACCCGTGACTCCAGAGGAAGCTCCTGGCCTATGGCAATGGATCAATGAGTTAGCTGAACAAGTCGGTACAGCGCCGCCAGACAATATTGTTGTCGGTTTGACGGAATGTTTCTTTGTGACTTCCTACCCTGTTTGCATCAATAATGAGCAGGTACTTGAAGGTCGTACCTTATATTTTCCGCTAATCTACGGAGCATTGTTGAGCCGTGAAGAATCCGCAGCGGTGATCGGTCATGAATTGGGGCACTTTACCGGTGAAGATACTACCTACAGTCTCCACTTTTCACCTATTTACGCAGGCATGAGCCGCAGCATCGATGTGATGATCAGTAACATTAAGGATAGAGAAGATTACTATAGCCGTCTGGTGATGAGTCCTTCCATTTATTTGGGTATCTTCTTCATCCAACAATTTGATTTTGCGGTGAATCATTGGAGCCGTATCCGTGAATATGCCGCCGATGCTGTGGGTGCCAGGTTGAGTAGTGCTCAAGCTATTTCTAGCGCTTTATTGCGTATTTCTGCGGTGAGCGAGTCAATTAACCAGCAATTGTCAGTGTTGTTTGCAGGTAAATTGAAAGCCGATGATCTATTGCCTGTCATTATTGATAACCTGCGCGAAAATGGCATTCCTGATGCGGGCCAGTTCTTGGAAAATGAGCTTACTCACCCTACGGATACCCATCCAACAACTAAATCTCGTATTGAAGCATTAGAGTTGCCAATAGAACAGGAATTGCTGGATTATGCTTCGCGTCCGGTTGAAGCAGGACATTACAATAATATTGATGATCTATTTACTGATGCTAAAGCGCTTTCAGTGGAATTAACACAAAACCTGTCAGGTGAAATTGATGAGTATTATCAAGAGCAGAAACAAATTTGGGAAGAACAGGCGGTATCGGCATCTGAAACTACCACTTTGACCGTATCCAGTAAACGTAATCTTATGTTTATTTTGCCTTTTATTTTTATGATTATGGTGGGCAGTGGGTTCTTTTTGTCTTTCGCTATAAAAGAAACCAATTCAGAGCATATATTAGAGGCAATTTTTTTAGTCTCCGCACTAATTGCTTTAGTCAATTTACCTTGTTTGTTATTCGCAATTATCATCTATAAACGCTGCAAAAACAGCATGATAATTTGGGAGCCAACAAAAATCAGCGGCCCTGATTTTCAGACATCTTATCCTCTGCATAATATTATTGATTTCAATTATACGACTTTTGATTCCTTCTTCTTCAAAGTGAGGACATTAACGCTTGAGCTAGCAGATAATGCCACTCTGCCAGATATGACGCCTAAAAAACGATTAGGTAGGGGAAAATTACGGAAGAAAAAACGCCATCTCTTTTATGGTTTTGTAGGAACGCTGAAAGCCAATGGTAAAAAAATATCTGATGGAGAAGTTATTGAAATGATCCATAACTATCTTCAAGCCGCTCATGCCCGACATGTTTTAAATCAGCATCAATCCGATTAATAACAACAACCAGCCCGTTTGTGATAACGGGCTGGTAATAATGAAATATAACCACTGATTTTTTAATTTCGTGCAGTTATATCCATTTCAATGCAGCATCATCTACAGGCTGCTCCAAAACTTGTTTATCTTTTTTGTAATCATGTGGAACCCGCCAGGTTGAGCTATATCCCTGACGAGGAAGCAAGTCCTTTGCGCGTTTTACGTAACCAGCTCGCAAGGCGCCAAAAATATGCTCGTCCTCCTGCATCTCACCCCGCTCAGCATATGGCATCACAACGGTAGCACCGCGACGGTCCATCTCGTTCAACAAACGGCAGATATAATCCGCAGATAGATCAACTTTCAACGTCCAGGCGTTATTGATATAACCAAACAGACAGGCAAAATTAGGGACATTCTGTATCAACGTTCCCTTATAAAGCATGCGATCATGAGCTTGCTGTTTTTGCCCATCAATAGAGAGTTCAATTCCACCAATAAAATGTAATTTCAGCCCAGTCGCTGTAACAATAATATCTGCGGGTAATTCCTTACCTGATTGTAATAAGATACTGTTTTCAGTTATGCGTTCAATATAGTCAGTAACGATAGAGGCTTTACCTTCTTTCAGTACCTTGAATAGGTTATTACTGGGAATAAAACAGAGCCGTTCATCCCACGGCATGTATTTTGGCGTCAAATGTTTCATGTCAAAATCTGGGCCGACACGTTTGCGAGCAGATGACAGTAAAAGTGATTTCAATAAATTAGGTAAATGTCGACTCGTTTTATAAATTAAGCGCTGGAAAAAGAGATTGCGCTTTCTACTCAATGTGTAAATCCAGCGCTGTGGAATAATGCCTTTGCAGAACTCGGCTATTTTGTCCCTGCCAGGGATTGAAAGAATATAACTCGGGGAGCGCTGTAGCATCGTGATATGGGCAGTATCATGTGCCATTGCCGGTAGTAAAGTAACTGCTGTTGCGCCACTACCAATGACAACAACTCGCTTTCCTTTGTAATTCAATTCCTCAGGCCAGAGTTGAGGGTGAATTACCGGGCCTTTAAAATCTTTAATGCCGGGGAATTCAGGTAAATGAGGTTCATCATAGTTGTAATAACCTGTTGCCGCGACGAGAAAGCGACAGGTAAATTGCTGAGTTTCCCCACTGATTTCGTCAATCGCGGTAACGGTCCACTGGCGAGTCGTATTTGACCAGTCAGTATGCGTGATTTTTAGCCCAAACTTTATTTTCTTATCAAGGTCATACTCTTTTGCCGTTGCATGGATATAATTTCTAATTGAAGGCCCATCGGCAAAAACACTGGTATCTGTCCAAGGGCGGAATGTATAGCCATAGCTCATCATATCTGTATCTGAGCGAATACCTGGGTAGCGAAATAAATCCCAAGTACCGCCTATTTTTTGGCGACGTTCTAATATCATAAACTGCTTATCAGGACATTTCCTTGTTAAATGACATGCTGTACCAATGCCTGCAATACCAGCGCCAATAATCAAAACATCATAATGGTTATTCACTGTCTCTCTCCTACAAGGTCATTTTTTGATGAGTTGAAACTCACCTAGCTAAAGCAATGTGATTCTTGTCATCATTGACAGTAGCATAGCAATATGAAATTGCTTTAGTCTTACATTGCTCATTACCCGTGTTTAACGTGTCAATATTTCCTACCGCCACAAATAAATAATTAGCTTGAGAATATTTTCAACCCTTAAATATGAATATTGGGCACGGTGCTTAAGTCACGTTATAGACGAAATAAACACAACTAAAAGTTTGCTAAAGCATTTTTGTCTGCTCTTGAGTCAATATTGTATTATGCAAGGATTTCGAAGTGAACCCGACAGAACTTAGCGGAAGGGAGATAAGATGTATTTTATTGATTGAATATCTTCCCAAAATTTAGAATTTGGTCAATTATGGGGAGATTTTTAGGTTAATTCGATAAAATAATCCAGAAAACAGGATATTCTCTGAATTATTTTAAATATGTGAAGTTGTTCAAGGGGATTTAATGTTTATTTATTGCTGATTGATCTTTTCTAATCATTTTCATGTTAGGGGCCAGTTCAATACCACCACGCTATCATTGTAATTGCCCTCGGTACCACTTTCAGCGCCAATAATGACTGAACCCGGTTTTCCATCAAGGGTATTATAGGCGTAACGGAGTTTACAGGGTTTGCCATCCCCTATAATCTCGATACAGACTTTTCCTGTTCCTGATGTATAGGCTTTAGTATCTGTTCCTTTACCGGTGAATGTATCTACCAGACGGTCGTCAATATAGACTTTTACTGTTTGCTGATGGATAGTTGTATTAGTATAAGCTATCAGGCCAAATCGAATACTTTGAGGTAACTGGAAACAGTATTTGCCGGTGTCATTGGCGCCGCATGTTCCGCTACAGCCTCCATTATTTCCTCGGTCACTGCCTAATAAATCGATGTCAATCAATACCGCGGCTTGAGCTGTTTTGAAGATTCCTCCGGTATAAGCAGAAACAGGAACAATGTCATGTGCAAGAGTGTGTGATTGTGGATAAAATCCGATATGCTGATCCTCTTTGAGGAAATCAATAAAAGGATTATTTTGATGAATTTTTCTCCATGTAGCAGCATCCAGGTTTTTACTAAATGCTGGGTATTTCTTTGTTATTTCCCATCTGTCTGAGATAGATTTTCGCTTAATCGTGTGTGAGTTTACGGCATAATCAATACAATCATTGCCTTTAAAGAAACAAACGCTACTTGTTGTTAATTCTATGGCCGCATCTATCCCATTTTCGAATTCGGTTCCTTCCAATCCGGGCCACCCATCTGCAATAAATCTTGGACCATCAGTGACTTTGGCTGTCGCTATGTTGAATTTAATATATTGAGATCCTTTAAAAAAATATAAATAACCATTTAAATTAATCACATCATCAATATGTCTTTGAAACTCGATAGGAAGATCGGGCCAATCATTACTGATAGGTTGATGGTAGTTTGTATCTGGTATATTTAATGTGTCATTAAATCTGGCATTATCTGCATTAAGGAATAAATAGACATATGGATTCATTAATATATATCCTTCATGGTTTTTAGGTTTGTCATTGATTTATAATGTTTTTTAAATCTACTGTTTACAGATAAAATATAGCAATAATGATATTAAGGCTATTTGGTAAAACAGAAAAATTTACACTATGAAAATTAGTATAAAAGATAGGCTATGGCAATGCTATATATTAATAGGTTATTTATTGATTTGATGATGTTGTTTTTTTGCAAAAATTCAAATATATACTATGAGGTAAGGCTTATATTGTGCAATTAAATTTCAAAACACTATTTTATATCTATATTTAATTTCTAATTTTAACAATAACATATTAAAAATATATTAAATTGATAATGTTTTCATATGAAAAGCGGCATAATACCGCTTTAATTATTGATAGAGTTTATCACTAGTGAAAATCTTTAACTCACCAGTTCAGAATGATGACGCTATCCTTGTAATTATTGGCGGCCCCATTTTCAGCCCCGATAATGACGGTTCCAGGTTTTCCCCCAAGAGTATTATCAAAATAACGGAGTTTGCAGGGTTTATCATTGCCTGCAATCTCAATACAGATTTTACCTGTACCGGATGCATAGGTTTTAGTCGCTATCAGGTTATCTATCCCCTTGCCGGTTAATGTATCTACCAGAAGATCGTCAATATAGAGTTTTACCATTTGTTGATGAACATCAGTATTCGTGTAGGCTGTCAGCCTAAATTTGGTACTCTGGGGTAATTGGAAACAATATTTACCTGTGTCATTGGTACCATATTTTCCGCCACAGTTTTGACTACCTAACAAATCTGTATCAACTGATACCGCAGCTTGAATTTTGTTGAAGGTAACTCCTAGCCAATTAGTTTTATTAGGAGTCGTTGGTCCCCCATCGATAGCATTTAATTTCAGATTAAATCGGATATTAGAGTTACCTTTGAAAATGAAGATATAATGGTATCCACGAGTTCTCCATAATATTGCGGCATCCAAGTTTGTACTAAATTCTGAATATTTTCCAGTTGTTCCCAATTTTTCCGAAATAGTTTTTTGGTTAATCGTATGTGAACTTACAGTATAATCGATACACTCACTACCTTTAAAGAAACAAACGACATTGGTGATATCAGGTTTTTTTATATCGATCCATTCCGTCGCTGCATCTATCCCATTTTCAAATTCGGTTCCTATTAGTCCCGGCCATCCTTCCACAATGGGTTTAGGCCCCTCAGACACCTGAGCTTTTGCAATGTCGAATTTAAGGTATTGCGATCCTTTAAAGAAATACAAATAACCATTTAAATTAATCACATCGTCAATGTGTCTTTGGAACTCGACAGGAAGATTAGGCCAATCTTTACTGACAGGTTGAGGATAACCTGCGTACATCCCATTGTGACCAGATATTTCATTGTATTTAATATTTTCCGAGTTAAGAAAAAGATAACTGGATGTATTCATTGTTATATATCCTTCATGGTAATTATATCTTAACGTATTGTTTAGATTTTCGGTTTAAATAAATTTCAAATAGTGTTGAAAACTCCATATTTAATTGTGCAATTTATTTATATCTTTGATGATACAGAATGATTTGTATTGTTGAAGATTAATATCACTGGTGAGTTATAATCAAGATTATGTTTTAATGGTTTAATGATTGGTTTTATTTGTTTTTATTTTTGCAGAAATAAAAATGTATGCTAAGAGATAAGGTATATGTAAATTAAATGGGAATTAAAGCATTATATTTTATTTTTTTAACGTCTTTTTCAGTTTTTTTCATTTTTATGAGAGATGGGTAATGCTTATAAGTATATTTTATTAATGATATTTATGTCATAAAAAAGCGGCAAATAATACCGCTTTAATGTATTAATGATTTCTTGTAGTGAAATTAATAGAGTATTTTAAACTAATTCGCCAGTGGCCAATTCAGTACCACCACGCTGTCATTGTAATTATTATTGGCATCATTTTCGGCGCCAATAGTGACTGTTCCCGGTTTTCCATCAAGGGTATTATAGGAGTAACGGAGTTTACAGGGTTTGCCATCTCCTATAATCTCGATACAGACTTTGCCTGTACCTGATGTATAAGCTTTAGTATTTGTTCCTTTGCCGGTTAATGTGTCTACCAGAAGATCGTCAATATAGACTTTTACGGTTTGTTGATGGGTGGTTGTATTAGTGTACGCTATCAGACCAAATCGAATACTTTGAGGTAGCTGGCAGCAATATTTACCGCCATCACTCGTACCGCATTCTCCGGCGCAATTGGAGGGTTTGGTAACCGGGAGGCAAGGATCTTTAACTTGTGTCATTTTCCACAGGCCGGTATAGGGCTTACGGAGGTTATTAGCGGAAGTATATACATGACATACTGTTTCAGGGACTCCAACCCAACCATTAGTATCAAGAAAGCCTCTGGTTCCCCATCGGTTATATAGCGTAATGTTTTCATCTTCTTTGATTTTTCCATCAATAGATGGCATGTCAGAATAAATAATCCACTCTAATGTTTCTGGGCGGATGTTTTTATCTGATGTGTGTATCGGGTATATTTCGCCTTCTGGAACCTGTTGACTTGATGATTCATAATGCCCTAAATAGCCACCATCACATTGATAAAGATTGTGGAGTAAAATAGCATCGTTGTTAATAACTTCACTGCCGATAGGTTTTCCCGTTCCTGATTCAATTCGCCAGAATGTTCCGGCTTGAGTGGTGGTTATTACAGTATATTTTCCATCTGAAATACCACTCGCTCCATATACACTGAGATATCCACCATCCCAGTTTCTGAAACTATTTAATATTTTTACGGTATCGCCATATTTAAGTATATTCGCCATAATTTCTCCAGGAAGTTTGTTATCTATGTCTAATCGTTGATATATCCCTTGAAATTGTTCTGAGCTGATCCTATTGCCGCTCAATAATCCTTTAAGTGGAGCTATTGTGATAAGTAGGAAGCTTCACTTTTGTGGTGCTTAGTAGGGATAGCAGTAGCGATAAACGCCTACGGATTGAGTATCAATCCTAATGATTATTCGGTAAAGGCAGTGCCTTTGTTACCTACTTCCAACAATGAGTTAGGCTACTGAAATTGCTGTTGCTTGATTATTCTACTTTACCGCCATCAGCTTCATCTCAAACCTGATTACGTAATGCATTCACTGGATGATACACGGTGCTTTTTTTTGCGCTGCATGTGAGGTAAATTGCTTACCACGTCGATGAAATTTAAGCCAACAGGAATTGGGACTCATAATGTCGAAGTCAATTGGAAATAATCAGGTAGTTGGAACTAATAATATAGTTGTTATTGCGATGGTGGTTGCATTAGTTCAATTTATTAATGCATTAGAGTACATGATGGTAACTCCGCTTTTTGTTTATATGTCGAAAGATTTTCACATGCCGGTTACGATGGCGGGGGTTGTTGCTGGTGTTTATGTTTTCTCCTCGGTATTTTCTGGCCTGGCATCCTTTTTCTTTATTGATCGTTTTAATAAAAGAAAGGTTCTTATTTTAAACACGCTGTTTCTTGGTTTAATTACGTTTCTGACGATTTTCTCTTCGGAACCCTACCAACTTATTCTGCTACGTATTATTGCCGGTCTGTTTGGTGGTGTGACATTGGGAGTCGGCATCGGGATCTTACTTAATAATTCTCCAGAAAGTATGCGGGGAAGAGTATTAGGCATTGCGTTTTCATCTTTTTCATTCGTAAGTATTTTAGGTATACCATTGTGCTTATATTTGGCCGAGAGTTTTCACTGGAAAGTCTCTTTTTTACTCATCGTTATTTTATGCATAGTGAGTGTGCCTCTGATCCTCTTCTTTATTCCAGGCGCAGAGAAAGTAAAAAATAGTCAGAACAAAATTGTGCTAACCAAAAAAATAACGTTGGCCGGGATGGCAAGTGGCGTCAGTAATTTTAGTCCTTTCATGCTTATTCCGATACTTGCTCCGCTATTAACAAATGTGTTTTATATCCCGGAAAATCAGGTTTCACTGGTATTCTTTTGCGGTGGTATTGCCTCTTGGTTAGGCACTTATTTAACCGGGAAACTTTGTGATAGATATCCGCCTCAGAGAATTACCATCGCTGCGGCGACTTTATTTATTGTTAATATCTTTCTAGGATTGACGGGAAAAGTAGATGGATACGTTTTCTTCTCACTTTTTATGTTCGCGACTTATGTACAGGTGATGGCTGCAAACGTGTTGGCTTCTTATGCCTCGACGCCTGAAAATCGTGCGGGCTTTGGCGCCCTCCAGATGGCATTTTCCAATTTGGGCGCCGGTGTGGTGTTTTTCTTCTCCTCTATTTTCTTAGACGGTAAGGAGATTATTGCTGAGAATGTGCAGCCTATTTTCATACTGACTATGGTTAGCGCCCTGATATTACCTGTATATGTAATGAAATTAGCTCAAGTGATGAAAAGAGGGACGAAAAATCTAGTGAATAATGCTTAGAGTAACAGTTAAGGAGAAATAACGACAGATATGTGATCTAGCCTTAATGGTAAAATAGAGATTTTGCGCTATATTTGAATTTAAGGCTAGTCATTGATATAAGAAGATAGAGGTGATTAGTAATAATTAAATGTTGTTTGGAGTGTAATGTCACTGGAGGAAATTAATGTTATAAGGATAATTTTGGTCAATGCTGGATGATAGTGTGCGAAAGGATGAAATTATTATAAATCCTATCATAATTATTATTGAACTTATTAATTGATATAGGTGGGTAAAATGGAAAGAAAATCAAATAACGCTCAGAATAAACCAGCCATGAATATTATCGCGGGAGTGACAAATATTAAATCTATTTATAATAAAACGCCTTGTAAAATTGTCATTGAACATGGATATGTTGCCAGGAGAAATTTTTCCGTGGATAAAATGTCTGAATGGCATGGCGATTTATGGGCGCCCTGGATAGGTGATAAATATGAACCTAATAAAGCAATTCATATCTATACTGAAAGGGGATTGAGATCTGAATTCAGATTTAATATTTGGATATTTCAGGATTATTGGAATCCACCAAATGAAAATGCAGTTAAATATTCCATAAATAGGGAATTTACTTACGATGATGCATTAGAGATCCCTGGTAATAATCGAGGTGGTGGAAATAAAATCCTAACGCTGGAATTTAATGATAATGATATTAATTTGGAAATGATATAGCGTTATAAGATATTGAATATATCGGGTAACGTTCTGTATCAAATAGACATCTGTTGAAATGACAGCATTTCTTCGCGTGTTGTTCGGCATTTTTAATTACTCTATTGATGGTTAATCTGGTTGACTATCAAGTGAGTTTTTATTTGAGCTAATAACTAACTTATTGAAATGCTGATACGCGTAGAAATCGGTTATATCTCTAATGATTAACTCCAAAATACTTATATTATTAAACTATTTCATTTATTGATTATTGTAATAAAGTGTCAATTTGTTGAAAAGAGAGGGATGGTGTAAATCATTTGTCATGTATGGCATGTGTGTTAATACGCTTGTTAATGGAGATTTTTATATAAGTCATCATGTAATTAATAATCAATCTCATTTGAGAAAATAAGATCAAATAAAGTCGTGAAATAAAAATAACAATTATCCGATGTTTATTGCATATTATTACTGTTTGTTACAAATTGTTACAATTTGTAATAAATTAAAAGTAAAAAATAGTAACAATTATAATTGGTTATGAAATGTCATTAAGAATTTCCTGAATTTTGCTTATTTTTATTTAATTAATTCTTGTTTAACTTCTGTTGATGTTTGCTCTTTTATTATCTATGTAAGCTTAATTCTTTCTTTGTTGGATGTTATCTAACATAATTCCTTCATTAGAATGAGTATAAATTGAGGTTGTTTTGCTTTGGTTGATTTTGTTAGGTCGTTCGTCAATTAAGGTGCCATTATTCGTTCCCTCATATTGGGTGTCTGTCTAATTATCGGTTCGTAACTATCTGATAAAGCGTGTTATTCCGTGAAAATATCATGCCATAACCATGATGTTTTTATTCTATTTTTGCTAGTAAGGAGTTATCAATGACTGCAAGTTTTCAAAATGAAGTTCCTAAGTCGCGTATTAATATTAAATTGGATCTACATACCGGTGGAGCACGGAAAAAGGTTGAGTTGCCGTTGAAATTGCTGGTCATGGGTGATTACAGCAACGGGCAGGAACAACGCCCGCTTTCGGAACGAGAGAAGGTTTCTATAAATAAAAACAATTTTGACAGCGTATTAGCTGAGTTTAACCCTGCGGTTAATTTGACAGTGGAGAATACCTTGGCCGGAGATGGGAGCGAAGAAAATATCGCTTTTATTTTTCGGCAAATAAAGGACTTCGAGCCTGAGCAAGTGGCGCGACAAATTCCACAACTGCGAGCGTTGCTTTCTATGCGCAATTTGTTGCGCGAGCTGAAATCCAACCTACTTGACAATGCCGCCTTTCGTCGAGAATTGGAGCGTATTCTCCAGGATGAAATGTTGAGCGATAAACTGCGAGCTGAATTGGCAGCACTAATGCCGCCAAACAGGTCGCCGCAAGACAGGTAATGGTCACATTATTTTCACGAGATTTAAGTAAGGGCATTTGAATGACTGTACAAGAGCAGGCCACATCTTCTATGGCGACGGCAAACCATCATGCCGGTGGGGTTTACTCGTCTTTGTTTGAGAAGATCAATTTACGTCCGGTGGAGCGATTAAGTGATATTGCATGCTTTCATAACAGTGACGCATTGGCGAGCGTGACGGAAGATGAACGGGTGACCGTGGCTGTTAGCGTTCTTCTCGATCTGCTGCAAGCCTCCGCTCAAAAAGTGGCCCAGTTGGATAAAGCATTGCTGGATTTTGAGATCGGCAAATTGGATCGCAAAATTGGCCGCCAACTGGATGTGGTGATACATCAACCGGAATTCCAGCGAGTAGAATCTGCCTGGCGAGGTCTAAAATTTCTGGTGGATCGAACAGATTTACGCCAGAACGTCAAAATTGAAGTATTGGATGTGGCCAAGGATGATTTGCGGCAAGATTTTGACGATACCCTGGAAATTGTTCAGAGCGGTTTCTATCGTCACGCTTACATTCAGGAATATGACACACCAGGCGGCGAACCGATTGGCGCAGTGATTGCCGACTATGAATTTAGTGCCGGATCGCAGGATATCGCCTTATTGCGCAACATTGCCAAAGTCGCGGCAGCGGCGCATATGCCATTCATTACTGCTGCTGCGCCAGCCTTTTTTGGCAAGAAGAGCATGGATGAAGTGGCGGTGATGAAAGATATCGGTCACTATTTTGAACGCGCCGAATGCTCCAAGTGGAAGGCTTTCCGCGACAGCGAAGACGCCCGTTATATTGGCCTCACTCTGCCAAGAGTGTTGGGACGTCTGCCGTATGGTCCGAAGAGTGTGCCGGTGCGGACGTTTAATTATACCGAAGAGGCAAAGGGGCCGGACCGCAATAAGTATTTGTGGACCAATGCCGCTTTTGCTTTTGCCGTCAATATGGTCAGGAGTTTTGTCAAAAATGGCTGGTGTGTGCAGATCCGCGGTCCGCAAGCCGGTGGCGCTATCACCGATTTACCGATTTCTCTCTATGATCTGGGTACTGGTTATCGGGCTAAGATCCCATCAGAAGTACTGATCCCGGAAACCCGTGAGTTCGAATTTGCCAATTTAGGCTTTATTCCGCTCTCTTATTACAAAAATCGCGATTACGCCTGCTTCTTTTCGGCTCACTCCACGCAGAAGCCGGCGGTGTATGACACCGGTGAAGCCACGGCCAACAGTCGCATTAATGCGCGTCTGCCCTATATCTTCCTGCTATCACGCATTGCCCATTACTTAAAGCTGATCCAGCGGGAGAACATTGGCAGCACTAAAGATCGGCGTTTGCTCGAAATTGAACTGAATAACTGGGTCAACACGCTGGTAACAGAGATGAATGATCCGACTGACGACATGCAGGCATCTCATCCGCTGCGTGAAGCACATGTGGTGGTTGAGGATATTGATGACAATCCGGGATTCTTCCGAGTCAGGCTGTATGCGGTGCCGCACTTTCAGGTGGAAGGGATTGACGTCAATTTATCTCTGGTTTCTCAGATGCCGAAAGCGAAATCGTAATCATTTTATTGGGAGTTATGATGAAAATTCTACGTCCTCTCTGGATTGAAGACGCCTTTTTAGCCCCTCAACAATTTCAGCAACAAGCGTGTTGGGAGGCACTGACCAACAATTGTATTGCCCATCTGGGATTGATTCATCCCTGGGGAGTGCTTGATATTCGGTTTGATCAGGAAGCACTGCGCTTAAACCGCCTGAAAGTTCAGCATCTCAAAGCCCGTTTACAGGATGGGACGCTGATTGATACTGATTATGCTGACAATCTGCCCGCGGCCTGTGATTTACAGCAGGCGGCGCCGGAGGATATGCGTGCTGTTGAGGTATTGCTGGCGTTACCGCTGGAGCATGCCAATGGCGGCAATTGCCGCCAGAGTAGTGAAAGTGCGGGGCCGGGACAACCGCCGCTACGTTATCAGCAGGAGTGGGTTGAGATACAGGATAAGTACGGCGATGGGCGTGAATCCATTGCGGTCGAGCGCCATGCGATTTCCCTACGCTTTCAGCATGACCAAAATGAGGCTTATCTGACATGCCCATTGGCGCGTCTGGTACGTGACGGGCAAAACGGTTGGATGCTGGATAACCGTTTTGTGCCGCCATTGCTCTCTTTTGCTGCCCATCCTCCATTGCTGGAACAGTTTGATCTGTTGTTGACTCAGCTACGTGCTAAGCGCACCCGTCTGATGGGAATGCGTCGTGAAAGCCATCAACGTATGGCAGATTTTGCTGTCGCGGATGTGTCACTGTTCTGGTTGTTGAATGCGCTTAACAGCTATGAACCGGTGTTGAATAATTTTAAAGCTGCGCCTGCACTGCATCCGGAAATTATCTACCGTGAACTGGTGAAGTTAGCGGGGGCGTTACTGACGTTTTCACTGGAGAGTGATCTCGACGCGATCCCTAATTATCAACACCACCAACTCAGCGACGTTTTCCCGCCATTGATCCGGCTTATCAGTACATTACTTGAGGCGAGTCTGCCATCAAGGGTGATTTCGATTGAGCTGGAAGTGGTGCGCGAAAATCAGTGGAGAGCATCACTTCATGACAGGCGATTGTGTGAAGAGGCTGATTTCTACCTCTCTGTACGGTCGTCGATGCCGGCACACCTGCTACAAACTCAGTTTCCGCAACTGTGCAAAGTGGGAGCGCCTGATGATGTTGAGCGACTGATTAACTTGTCATTGAGCGGCATTCCTCTACATCCGCTCAGTCATGTACCGGCGGCGATCCCGTTGCGGTTGGAAAACCAATACTTTGCTTTCGATCTGAATAATCCGACGGCTAAAGCCATGTTGGAGGCGGGAAGCTGCGCCTTCTATGTGCCCGGTACCTTGTCGGGCGTTCAATTAGAACTGTTTGCGGTATTACGCTCATGAACAAAGAAATTTCAATTGATGACCTGATGCTTGACATTGGGATGCTAGTGATTGCGCTAAAGAATGGCGATAAATCGCTGTACGGCGAGGCGTTATATCAAAAAGGGATTGATTTGGTAGAAAAGGCACGGCAGCAATTAAGTACGAATGGTATCAGCGAAGAGAACATGGCTCACATCACCTATGCCTTGTGCGCGTTGCTGGATGAAACCGTACTCAGACGCCCTGAGCGGGATAACGGCTATGAAACTTGGTCGAAAACGCCGTTGCAGACACGATTTTGCAATAGCAACCATGCTGGAGAACGGCTGTTTGAACGTATACGTCAAGTATTGGATCAACCACAACCCTCTCTGCTGGTATTAGCGGGTTTCCAGCGCGTATTGGCATTGGGTTTCCAAGGGGGCGATCTGGAAAAGATCGCTCAGGAACGCCAGTCATTACTGGATATACTGACTGATCGTGCCGGGGTGATGGCGGTGCAACCCCATCAGATAATACGCGCCAGCGCGGACCGTCATCAGGACCAATATTGGCATGCACGCTCTCCGTGGTTTTGGGGATGTCTGGCCGTAGCGGGGGTAACTTTGGTGTGGTGCGGTCTGCGTCTCTACCTTAAGCAATATTTGTTGCTTGGATAAGGCTAAGGAGAGCAAATTGAGTTGCGTATTAAAACGAGCGTTGTGGCTTTTAGCTGGTGTTCTGGCGGCGCTGTTATGTCTGTTTTTCTTGCCGCTAGGGAATGTGTCTATTGCCTTGTGGTTGGCCGCGATCTTGATAGTGACGGTGATTGCCTGGTGGCGGGTTGGCCGCGCCATACCTGAAATGTCCCGTCAGGCCGGTGTTTGCCGTTTGCTGGCGGCATTACCTGCGGCCTCGTGGCGTCAGCCTGTGGTACTAACCTGCGGCGATAGCGTGGCGACGCTGTTTGCGGAAGGGCCGGTACGCTGCACGCCACAGGGCTGTTTTATCTGTGTGTCGCAGCAAAACGAGATGAGCGCACTGGTAGCAGCGATTATTGCCGCCAGACCTGATTGGAGTAGGCAGATCAGCGTGCTATTAACACTCTTTCCTGAACAGCAACGAGATCAAGCCGTAATGACGGCAAAGATCAGGGAATTTCGCTATCAGGTTGATCGTGTTGTTCAACTAACCGCTTACCGTGCACCGGTATTGATCGCCGGTTATCTTGATGGCGATATCAGCCCGTGGTTCGAGCTACAGGCAGACAGCTCGACAATGACGGTATGGGGAGAAGAACATGCCGCTGTTGGGATGAATATCTGGCTGACCGAAGGAGACGCGCGGCAATGCGCCACGCGTTTACAGCAAGCGATTGCGGCGGCGGCATGGCAACGCTGGATGGTAGAAAACATCTTGAACGAATGCCGATCGCCGGAGCTGGTCAGTCGGCCTTGTCCTCCCATAGCAATGGCGCTGACGTTTCTGCCACAAACGCCACAGGAAAACAACTTATGGACAAAATGGCTGATCGACCGTACCACTTTACCCCGCATTAGCCACAGCATTGCTGAGGCGGTGAATGTATCGCCATTTCCCGATGCCATGTTACGCCTGTTGCCACATCATGTTGGCCATACACCGCACCGACGAGCGGTCATCTGGGGCATCGGCCTGCTGAGCGGATTTGCCTGTCTGGCATTGGCCTCCAGTGCCTGGAACAACTTGCGCCTGTTGCGCCAGATACGCAGTGATTTACAGCATTATCAGATAGTTGATGTGAAAGATAATGGCGCGAAAGTTCAGGCTTACCATCAACTCAAGCTTGATGCGGCATTGCTGGAGAAATATCAACGTGACGGCGAACCGGTGCGCTTAGGGGTAGGGCTTTATTTAGGCGATCGCCTTTATACGCCGCTGATGGATGTGATCAACCATGCAGTGTTACCGGTATCTCCGCCTCCTGTGCCGAAGAGCGGCAAGCCGTTGCCGCAGACATTGAACCTGAGCAGCATGTCACTGTTTGACGTTGGACAATCACGTCTTAAGCCAGAAGCGGCCAAAGTGCTGGTGAACGTATTGATCGACATTAAAGCTAAACCGGGCTGGATGGTGGTGATAACGGGTCATACCGATTCAACCGGTGACGCCGCGAAAAACAGCGTGCTATCACTGGCGCGGGCAAAAGCAGTGCGAGATTGGATATTACAAACCAGTGACGTATCGCCGGCGTGCCTTGTCGTAAAAGGCGAAGGCGCGACGCGGCCGATTGCGACCAATACAACCGCGGCAGGACGCGCTGTCAACCGTCGGGTTGAAATCAGTCTGATGCCGTCGAACGTAGGCGCCTGCCAACGACCACAAAGAAACTAAATGACAACTAGGATTTTAATATGGATACCGTATTTACCGCACTATTGTGCCGCTTAAACCATTATTGCGCGCAGGCATTGGAAGCCGCCGCTGCATTTTGCCAGACACGGGCACATGCTGAAATCACTGTGGAACACTGGTTGCTCAAGCTGCTTGAGGGCGGCGAAGGCGACATTACGGTGATTGCTCGACGTTATGAGTGGGATATGGATACGCTGTGGCAGTCGTTGCTGACTACGATTAACCGTTTGCCGCATAGCATCAACCAACGCCCGCGGTTATCAAGCGACCTGTGTAGTTTGTTACAGGTTGCCTGGTGCGTGGCTTCGCTGGAAGAGGGTAATGAATCTATTCGCTCGGTGCATCTTTTGCAGGTACTGCGCGGCCAACCGGCTTGGTTGCGTACCCATCATGGCTGGCCGTTACTCAACCTGAGTGTGACGCAACTACAACGTTTGCGCCCATTACTGGATCAACAATCGGACGAGCGCCCGGAGATACAGGTAGCGGCATGTCTGACGACGGATAGATCAATCGCTGAAATTGAGGATCGCGACACAGATAACTATGCGCTAAATCCCCAGCCATTATCATTCGCTTTGCAGAATGTATTGGACAAATTCACGCTGGACATCACAGCCAGAGCTGCTGAGGGTGGCATTGACCCGGTATTTGGCCGTGACAGTGAAATCCGCCAGATGATCGACATCCTATCGCGTCGGCGTAAAAACAACCCGATTCTGGTGGGGGAACCGGGAGTAGGGAAAACCGCGCTGGTGGAAGGATTGGCCCTGCGTATTGTTGAGGGCAATGTCCCCGATAGCTTAAAAACCGTCAGCGTGCGGATGCTGGATCTAGGCTTGTTGCAGGCAGGCGCGGGGGTAAAAGGCGAATTTGAGCAGCGACTGAAAAACGTCATTGAAGCGGTGCAACAGTCACCAACCCCCATTCTGCTATTTATTGATGAAGCGCACACGCTGATTGGTACCGGTAATCAGGCGGGGGGCGCTGATGCGGCTAACCTGCTAAAACCTGCTTTAGCGCGGGGAGAATTACGCACGATTGCCGCCACCACTTGGTCGGAATACAAACAGTATTTTGAACGGGATGCCGCACTGGAGCGACGTTTCCAGACGATTAAAGTCGATGAACCGGACGATGAGACAGCTTGCCTGATGCTGCGTGGACTGAAAGCGCGTTACGCTCGTTATCATGGCGTACATATTCAGGAAGATGCGGTGAAGGCTGCTGTTGCCTTATCTCGCCGTTACCTGACTGGGCGACAGCTACCGGATAAAGCAGTAGACCTGCTGGATACCGCCAGCGCACGAGTCAGGATGAGCTTGGATACGGTACCGGAGGCGTTGACGCGACTCCAGTCCCAATTGACCGCGCTTGAGATAGAACAACAGGCGATACTGGAAGATATTGCACTGGGGCAATGCCATCACTCGGACCGTTTGGCACAAATTGAAATGCAACGTCATGAACTGTGCCGACAGCAACAACAGCGGGATAAACAGTATCAACAGGAAAAACAGCTGACGCAACAGTTGCTCGATGCCCGGCAGGACATCAGCCGACAGCATGATATAGCCCTGTTGCAACAGCAACTGGCGACACTACAACAAGGGCAGCCGTTACTATCGTCGGATGTTGATGTACGTTCCGTAGCAACAGTAATCGCTGATTGGACAGGCGTTCCGTTAAGTAGCTTGTTGAAAGATGAACAGACCGGTTTGTTGCATTTGGAGCAACATTTGGGGGAGCGGGTTATTGGTCAGGAGGCGGCGCTACGGGAAATCGCCCAGCGTTTACGTGCCGCTAAAACCGGATTGACGCCGGAACAGGGGCCATTGGGCGTATTCCTGTTGGTTGGGCCGAGTGGGGTAGGGAAAACTGAAACCGCGCTGGCATTGGCGGATAACCTGTTTGGTGGGTCGCGTTCACTGATCACTATCAATCTATCGGAATATCAGGAACCACATACGGTGTCTCAGCTTAAAGGCTCACCGCCAGGTTATGTCGGATATGGTCAGGGAGGGATCTTAACGGAAGCAGTACGTAAACGCCCGTATAGTGTGGTGTTGTTGGACGAAGTGGAAAAAGCCCATCGTGACGTCATTAACTTGTTCTATCAGGTATTTGATCGCGGCTTTATGCGCGATGGCGAAGGACGAGAAATCGATTTTCGTCATACTGTCATCTTAATGACCTCTAATCTGGGCAGTGATCAACTGATGGCGTTATTGACACAACAACCTGACGCCCCGAATGCCGCGTTGCATGAGCTGTTGCATCCGATGCTTCGTGATCACTTCCAGCCGGCTCTGTTGGCTCGCTTTCAGACCGTGATTTACCGCCCGTTACAGGCTGATGCGCTCAGACGTATTGTTGAAATCAAACTGGAACAAGTTACTCGGCGTCTTCATAGCCATTATGGCCTGACCTGCGTAGTGGAAAGCAGCCTGTGCGACACCTTGGTGAATGCTTGTCTGTTGCCGGACAGTGGAGTACGCAATATCGACAGCCTGCTCAACCAGCAAATATTACCGGTGTTATCACAGGCGCTGCTGGAACGTTTGGCCCATCACAATAAACCTGCTGGCGTGACATTGGGTTTCGACGAAGAAGAGGGGATCACTCTTGCTTTTACTGATACTGAACCGGTTGCTTCATTGGATATCAAGAACAAATAAGTCATGGTTAAATGAAAGGAATGGTTAAATAAATTGTATGAAACTGTGCATAGGGTTCTGCCCTATATCTGATGGAATAAGAAGTTCGCACATAAAATAACGTGGCATGTCGCCCGAATGAAAAGGTATTAAAAAGATGAAAGTAAAAAATGTAACGATAAAAAAAGAGGGGAGATTATTGGGTGACGAAGCAACGACAGGTACGCCTTCTCTTCCTGAAAAACGCAGTTGGTTGGCGCATAAATGGAAATGGATGACTACCTGCTTTATTCCGATTTTCATCTTTGGTGCATTTGCGATTGTCATGGGCGTAATGAAATCTTCGGAACCCTATAAGAAAGCTTTATCGCTGGCACAAAGTAATCCTATTGTGAAAAATATTTTAGGCCAGCCAATTAAAACAGGATGGTTTGTTTCTGGCAGTGTTAACGATAGAGAGGCGGAATTGGACATTCCTATAAAAGGAAATCGGTCTGGTGGTTCGATGCATGTTGATGCAAATAAGTATGCAGGACATTGGCGATATAAAAATATTACTGTTCAACCTGATTCAGGTGGGCAATTGATCGATTTACTGGCTGTCGATAATCCCATGAAATAAAGATGATTTTCTTTGTATCATGCTATTAAAACTCCCTTGAGCCGATTTAATTTCATTGGAAAGTCATGAGAATCATGCTTAAAAGAGAAAATTAAGCGACGTAGAGTCAATGGTATTTTGTTTTTTTATAAAGCATTGTTTTATCTATGTAATTTTTGGGTTATTTCAAATGTTTTCTGTAAAATTATGGTTTGGATACATCAGGTCGCGACAGTGGCGGATAATTTTTTGTGCGGCGGGCTTAATCGGATTGGCTGTCTTTGGACTGCGGTTATTGCTCTTTGATCATAGGTGGGAGATATATCATTTCTGGCATCAAGAGCGACAATCTATTGATAGAGAGTGGCAAACCTGGGCCAGCCGATATATGCCTGTGTTGCACAATAATGTATTTTTACCGGAGAAAGTGATTGCTACGATTACCTTGCAGGATGAAGCAGGATAATCGCTGCCTTGAATTAGGATTGAGTTATTATCTGTGATTATTTTGGGTGATGAAATTTATTCTCATTCGCATTATCTAATTGAGAATCATTATTTTTTACCTCGACGTAACATATTGTTGTTGGGGGTAAGATAAGATTAAGGTTGGAATAATACATTTATTGTATTTTTGTTTGTATATAACATGCTGAAAGTAATGGAAATATATGTCTTATTATGGGTTTATGACGCGAAAATATCAATGGGGTGAATTTGGTTCATATTATTTTGATCGATGCAACCTTTTTGTGTATACAAATGACATTCCGTTTAAGATTGGTTTAAATATGCTGAATTTTGCCGTTGAGATTAAACAAATTGTGCTGTTTGATAAAAAAACACTTGATTTTAATATGCGCTAATGAGGAGAATTGACTTATTCAATAACCGTCTATTTCGTTATTGAATCTATTAATTCGAGAGCAGGCATCAGGCCCTCACGATTATTTTCATTCCGGTTAACTGCTGAGTCAGGAAATACCGGATGAAATCTCTTGTTCCCCGGATTAACCAGGGCTGACAACCGAGCATTTATTCGGTTGGATTTGTGCCAGTTGAATGGATGAATTGACCTCATCGCTGATAGCAAC
>NZ_PUWT01000155.1:0-1117 GCF_002968995.1 Photorhabdus hindustanensis | reverse complement strand
AAATCACACGAGAATTCATCAACTCTGATATTGAGTATGTGATGCTTGGTATCAGTTTATCAGCGGGTGCTTATCCTGATGCTCCTGAGTTACCGAAGTCTGATGACGAGGCTGTCTGCCGCAGCATTGATGGTAAGTGCTGGGAAATCCGCCCCGATTACCGAGGAAAGATAGCTTACGACACATTAACACGAGAGCCGATTGAGATAACGGAAATCGGTGAGCTACCGGCAACACTGACATTCAAAAAACCGCCCACAGATTTTGACACATGGAACGGCAAAGAGTGGGTAGTTGATAAAGACTTACTCAAAGCTCATCAAATCAACGAAGCAAAACAGAAACAAGCAACACTGTTACAGCAAGCAAATTACACAATCTCATTACTGCAAGATTCTGTCGACTTAGAGATGGCTACAGATGAAACACGCGAGTCTCTATTAGAATGGAGAAAATACAGAGTACTACTCACTCATACAGATGTGAGTCAAGCGCCTGATGTGAAGTGGCCGGAAGTGCCGAAGTGAAAATATAGCGAAAAGATATAGTGAACGAATAGTGAAGCGTGATACCCATCACGAAAAAAGCCACCTTGCGGTGGCCTTTTCTTTTCCCTAACTCACTGTTTTACAGCAAGTTTTTATTTGGTGCCCAGGGCGGGACTTGAACCCGCACAGCCTTACAGCCGAGGGATTTTAAATCCCTTGTGTCTACCGATTTCACCACCTGGGCTGAATCTGGAGGCGCGTCCCGGAGTCGAACCGAGGTTGACGGATTTGCAATCCGCTGCATGGCCACTCTGCCAACGCGCCTTTCTATATTCAGTTACTTGCCATAATCCTGATCAGTAACTTGGAGCGGGAAACGAGACTCGAACTCGCGACCCCAACCTTGGCAAGGTTGTGCTCTACCAACTGAGCTATTCCCGCACCGCTTTGAACTGGCTGATTTACTTATTTGTTTTCGTAAATCTCATGTGCCGTTCGATGCGTTGCATTCTACTTACTTCACGTATCGAGTCAACACAATTATTGTTACGCTGTGTTTGTTCGATGGTTTTTACGTCATTTCGATCAAGCTTCACGCAAATCAGACCAGGCCGCGTTTACATATTGAA